>PKXT01000291.1 GCA_003133505.1 Acidobacteriota bacterium | reverse complement strand
ATGCCGTTGGCGACCACGACCAGGGTGCTAGACCCGGTTTCGGCGGCCTCGGGAACATCAAAATGGGTAGAAACGATGGCCTTGCCAGTAGCTACACCCATGGTGCTGTGATTGTGGGTCTTGGCATAGAATACATGACCAGTGCCAGTATTGGTGATGCGAACGAGAGGATAGTTCGTCGCGGTTTCAAATTCGTCGCCAAAAGAAGCGGCCTGAGACAATCCGTTGAATTGCTGCCCCTTAATCTCGTAGGTGGAACCACGAACAACAGTGCTCGGGAACTTCTTGATGCGCGGCGCCCAGGATCCCAACGGATTGCCCGTAGAAGTGTAGAGCTGCGCGCCGGCAACCAAGACTTCGCCAGTGGGAAGCACCAGGAAACTACCGGAGGCAAACGGACCGGCGGTAAGAGTGGTGCCATTAAATTCATACGAAGTGCCTGAATTGCCCTCGACCAGAACATTGCCGTTAGGAAGCAAAGCCGCGAAGGAATCGCCCGCCTGATCGCCATTGGGAAAATCGGGGCCAGGAGTCCAAGTGCCGGGGTTATTGGAATTGAGCGCGGGAGTGTATATGGACGTATGACCGGCGGTGGCACCCTTGTGAGTGGCGCCGGTGGCAAAGACCGTGCCATCAGGACGCAGAATAGCAGGGCCGACTTCCCCCGGTGGAAAGTACATCAATCCATTTCCATAAGTGATTTCGTGGATTGATGGCGGGCCCTGAAGATTGGCGATGGTGCTGCCGGCGGTAACCCAGGTCTGGGTGGTGGAGTTGTATTTTTCGGAATTGGGGTTATTCAGGACGTCATAGGTCAGGACCGTGCCATCGGAAAGAAGAGTCCAGCCCTCCTCGGCGTTGAAGTCACTCTTGCCGGTGGATGCGTAAGCGGTCCAGGTAAGAGTCTTGGGATCGAGCGCGGCCATTTCCTCGTCGAACTTGCGGCCGACAAGATATAAGCCATTCGGCAAGACAACGGACGGAGAGTCTCCGATAAACTCCCAGCCGGCGGGAGGCGTCACGTTGGTCCAGATATTCGTGGCCGGATCGTAGATTTCGCCCAAGTTAGTAAAGGCGAATTGGCCATTATTATATTCTCCGCCTTCGATAATCAGGCGGCCATCAGCCAAAACGGCGGATGCAAAGGCATAGGGAACATATCCAGATTCCAGACTGGCAAGCTGTGTCCATGTGCCATTGAGGTAGCTGCCGGTAATATCAGGGGTGAGCTTCCACCAGTCATTCTCGGCATCTCCCTGGACCATAACAGTGCCGTCGGTCAAGAGAAAGCTGACCAGCGCACCGTCAGGCGCCTGGTGAGTCAAATTCTTAAGTGTCTGGGCCTGCGAACCCGCCGACACCGCGAAAAGTACACTAAGTACCGCCAAACATGCTCTCTTTAGCAAAATCATCTCCTTTTAGTCGAACTATAATGACAGCCTGTTGCTTCTGCCAAAATTAAACACGGACGGGAGCCGCCCCATGGGCCTACTACCATCTCTTTCAAAAACATTACCGGACAGCGGGATTGACCTGAATCTTGGCCATCATGCCACTGTCTTCATGCTGCAGTACGTGGCAATGATAAACAAAAGTGCCGGCGATATCCGGATCGCGGAAATCCATGCGTACCATTATACTGGGGTAGGTGCCGGCGCCATTCCAATAGGGCACGGTCATCGTGTCGGCAAGGTAAGGCTCCTTGACAGGGACACCGTTAACATCCATCACCAGGAAGTGAATCTGATGGATATGAAACGCATGGTTTTCCTGAGCGTGATTTTCGATTGTCCAGTCCTCAACAGTACCAACAGTGGTTGTGATGGCCGGGGGCTCTCCCATTGTAAAAACGTGCGGCGTCCTTCCCTGCAGGGTGACGTAATATTTCGTTGGTCCGTTCGTCCCGCTAGTAGCTTCGGAAAAATATAATTTGCGAGTTGTTGTCGGCGTTTGTTGAGCTAGATTCGCGAACCGCGACGGCCCAACAGCTCCATTTCCCGCCGAAACCAGCTGCGGGATTCTTGGCAGGTTATCGCCGCCGGTTTTACTGGTTTCTATAACAGCAAGCTGCTGGTAAGCGTTGGGATTGCCGACGGCCCCGGTATTGACCGCCAGAGTTTCAAATGTTCCGGTCATCCCTGAAGAAGGGGCTTGCACGATGAATTCCGCGCGCGACGCGGGAGCCAGGGGAATACTTTTGACAAATAGAGGCTTACTCAGGGGGATTCCATCGAGGGCTATCACCTCAAGAGTTTGCTGGTCTGTGCCATAGGTAACCTGCAGTTTTAAAAACGCCTGTGTGGAGGCGTTGACGAAGCGCCAAAACTCCTTGGTATTGGGTTTCATATTAATGCGGGGAGGAGGCAAGATGGATGGCTGATAGTTCAAAGTGAATTCGAACGGCCCAGGCACCCAGGTCGGACTATTGGGAAACTGCTGGCGGAGTATCAATAGGCGTTCGGGCAAGCCGGCTACTTCGGGCCGCAGTTTTTCCATTCCGCCGATAATGATGGCGCCAGCCGCGCCTCCATTTACCTGCTTAGTGGTGGCGCCATGCGGGTGAGGATGGTACCAATAAAGCCCTGGCGCGTCGTTGCCGGGAATAGTAATGCGGTACTCAAAAGTAGGATCACCCGGCTGAAGCAGCGTGTTGATGACATCGTCCTGATGACACGTTGGGGGCACATTGAGGCCGTGAAAGTGCATATTGGTTGCCACGGACGACATGTGCCCGGAGCAGCCGCCCGCCATAGCGGGGCCCATCCCGTCGTGACCCATTCCATTTTCGGATGCATTGGCAGGACCGCTTATGGGACTTGCGTGCGCGCCCGATGGAAGGGGGAGGCCGTTAGTCAGATCCATGATGAGTTGATCACCGGGATTGAGGCGCAAAGTGGGGGACTCCACAAAGCCCAGCCCGGGGGGGCCCGAGTAGTCAAGGCAGTAGTCAGAGTAGTTCATCAAGCCAATCTGGGTCTTCAAGGTAAGCGCCACGCGGAGGACGCCATTTTGACTGGTGAGACTGGGCGGCGTCTCGACGGGTTGGCCCGGCAACGGGCGCGGAGGGCAGTTGGGGAGTACGTCTTGGGCGCGAGCCGTCGCACCCAACACCAAAATAAAAAGTAAAAGCCGGAGTAATGAGTTCAAAGTGGAGCGCATATTAAAGCTAATGTCGCAGGAACTCGCGTAGTCTATCGTCGGGGCTTGCCCCCTCGATTTTAGAATTGAAAGCTGAACGATAACCGAGCGAGCCTGCCAAGCCACGTCGCAGAAAAACCCGCGATATCCTCCCCGAATCCCTCGAATTATGCTTGCGAAGCCAGTGGCAGTCAATCGGAAAACATAGAAATGACAACGGCTGGTCTAGTATTCCCAGCGGTCACTGGTCGGTTCCCGCGAACCACAGCTACTCGCGGCTGCGGAGACCGGATTTGGAGCGCTTTTTTCCGCGTGGACTGGGATGCTGTTTGCGGATGCTTAACGCGGATTTTGCGCTGGGTGGGGCCAATAAAACCGGCCCAGTACCATCACCTTTGGCGCCACTTCCGGGCATGGGATCGGCGTGTTCAGCACCAGATTCGGCGGCTTTGGCACGATTCCAGAGGCGTTCCATTTCCTCACGGGGAAGGCTGGCGAGGTTGCGGGCGGGCTCGTTCGAACGGGCCGCGGATCGGGCAGCCTTCAGTTCCATCCAGCGGAAGCGGCGGGAAAACTTGCGATTGGCCTTCTTGAGGGCGATTTCGGGATCAATGCCCAGGAAGCGGGCGACGTTGACCGCGGCGAAGAGCAGGTCGCCGGCTTCGTCTTCGAGATGGGCGGCATTGCGGGCCGATAAGGCCGGATCAGGAATCTGTTCCCCGCCATGTTTCCGGTCGGGTTCTTGGGTCGGCGGCCCGGCGGTTGTTTTCGCGTGCGCTCCACGATGTTTCCTGGCCGTCGCGTCGCGGGTGGCAGTGGCAGCGGAAGAGTGACCGCGAGCAGGGGCAAGCGCGGCCTGGACTTCGGCGCACTCTTCGTGAACCTTGTCGAGAATGTCTTCCGCGGCGGCCCAGTCGAAGCCGATGTGCGCGGCGCGGCGTGTGAGCTTGGCGGCTTCGAGGAGAGCGGGCAGGCTGCGAGGGATACCGTCGAGCAAAGATGGCGGCGCTTTAGTTGAGTGTTCTTTTCCGCCAAGGGCTTCGCGCTCCCCAGCCTTTATTTGCTCCCAGTTGCGAAGCACCTCAGTGGCGTTGCGCGCGCGGGTATTGCCGAACACGTGAGGATGGCGGCGAACCATTTTGTCATGGACGTGCTGGATGACGTCGCTAATGTCGAACTGGCCGGCTTCGCTGGCCATCAAAGCATGGAAAATGATTTGGAGGAGAAGATCACCAAGCTCTCCGGCGAGTTCATCGGAAGCGCCGGATTCAAGCGCGTCGAGGACTTCGTAGGTTTCCTCGATTAGAAAAGTGCGCAGAGTTTGCGGCGTCTGCTCGCGATCCCACGGGCAACCATCAGGTGCGCGAAGGCGGGCCTGCAGGCGGACAAGTTTATCGAAAAGCTCGCCGGGGGTGCGGCGCGGGGAAGGCTGCCGTGGCTTTCGCAAAGCGCGGGAAGGGTCTCCTTTTCGAGCCATTACAAATCACCAATTGTATCAAAACGCGTGAGACGCCTTTAGCCATGACGATGTATGCGTGTTAATGGAGTACTAAGGGCGCCGTCGGTGATTGCGTAAACAACGTCGCTCGGATTTAGCCCTCCGCCGGGCGAGACCGTGGCGAGAATGGCGTCCCATAAGGCAATACCCGCCTCGAGGTCCAACTTCCCGGCCGCCAGCGCGCGCAGAGAATCAATTTCCGCCTCAAGTCCTGGGCGATTGGTGGTGGGAGCGATTGTCAATATGAGTTTTTCGCCGACGGTGGCGAGGCACGCCGGCACGCCGGCACATCGGCTGGAAACTGTGCGAGCAGAAGGTCAACAAGATCAAGTTCCCCTTTCAATCCCCCAGGAAAATTCACCATGCTGCCGCTGGTGTCCAAAAGGATCAGCACGGCAGGCGGGGATTTTGAGGGCGTTACAGACGAGATGTGGAGCGGCCGGCCATTGAATTTGCCGGTGAAGTTCGCGGAGGTGAGACCGGTAACCGGCTGCCCGGCTTGATTCATGACGCTGACGGGGGTTGTGCGCTGGCTGCAGGGAGGTTGCTGGGCGGCGACGCAGAGAGCGGCGACCCTGCCGGCATTGATCACTCCACCAATTTTCGTGAATCGCATCGGCCGTCGCCTCCCCCCGGCGGCAGCGATTGTATCAAGACAAGGCGGTTCCCGTGCTTATGCCCCCGGCATACACTGACTTGCCGATTGACTCGATCGGCACACCGGCATATAAGGGGACCGACGGCTGGCGATCGATGAAAACGAGGGCTTAAAGAGGGAGCGAACAACGATGAGCCATTTTAGAGTATTGGCAGCAATCGGGCTTCTTGGCCTGGCACCAACCGTTTTTCGGCCGGCGCCGCTGGCATCTTCAGAGCACTTCCTACTAGCCAATGACAATGAATTCGCAATCGGGGAGGATACGACGGGGACGATTTTCAGGTTGCACTCTCCGCACATAAACCCGAACTTATTACTCCGAGCACTAAATGGGTGACATGTTTCAGCGGGCCGCGTATTGGACATGGCGTTCACGAAAGTAGTTCTTCACCAGGCGGGGCCGAGCCTGTGTGATTCGAAGATAGGAGCGAACGTTGGCCATCATCTCGTGCACGT
>PKXT01000066.1 GCA_003133505.1 Acidobacteriota bacterium | reverse complement strand
CGGTTGGAATCGGCACTGTGGTCGTTCATCCCGCGTTGGGCGGCATCATCCTGGGATACGATATCGACCAAAACGGCACGGAAGGCCTGTTGAGCGAATTCGTGGCCCTCGCCGGCGGCAAGTCCAACATCGCAGTCGAGACTTTCGATCAGCGGACCGGCGCCATTATCAAGATTGTTACCGAGCAGATGGACAGCAAAAATAGCTGGCTCACCTGGGGCGTTTTTGGCAATCACGTGGGGCTGGCGGAGTTTGAGCACGTCACCCACCTGTATGTGGATGGGCGTTCCTACGCCACCCTCGACCCTCTCAGCGGCAACGCGATTACCGGCAGGTGGACGCCCGCGCTGCAAAAGGCAGACATCATCCAATCCATCGGCCAAGGCCAGGGGTTTCCCAATACCGCGGTGCTGGCCTTCAACAACGGCGCAAATGAAAATTCTTTTGTTTTCAGCTCCAACATCGCGGCCAATACGTTTGGGCCGATCGTCAATCTTACCAATTCTGTTTTTGACGCCAATAATTCTCCGGTCATGGCCTACGACAATGGGTCGCACCGCGCCGTGCTGGGGTCTTCGCTGGGTTGTTTTGGCTGCAGCACCACGATTGGGTTGGCCGATCTCGTTACGGGCGCGGTGACTGAGTTCCCCGGACTGGGGCTTGGGTTCATCAATGGGATTGCGGTCGATTCCACCACGGGGATTGCCTGTACCGCAACGGAAGACGATTTTAGCATCGAGTTTTATAATCTCGCCATGCAGACCGGCTTTCTGGTGATCCTTCCCGGAGCCACCAGTCAGGCTCAGAGCGGCATGGATGTCGAATTCGATCCCATCAATAAGCTGTTTCTGATAGGGCAGGAGTTTTCCAGCACCGCGCCCACGGGCAGCAGCATACAGGTCTTCGACGAAGCCGGAAATTTTGTGGAGTCCCTGAACGGGTTCAGCCTGCCGGCCAGCCCCGCCTATATGGCTTTAAATCCAGCCAAGCGGCTTGGGTACGTGATTCCGTCGAATTTGTCGATCCTGCAGTCCTTCACGTACTAGCGCGCGCAACCAGAGGGATAGCTGGCAAACTGTTGGCCCGGTGGGTTTGTCGGCGGTCAAAATCTCGCGCCAGCCACGGCGGAAGTCGACAGCATCGTACGAAACACTGGGCCATGCAATTTGACGGTGACGGCTCAAAGGGTTTAACTATGAATTTCCGAGGCCACGAGGGCAATGTGGCCTCCAGCGAGGAGAAAACCGTGGGAAATCCATTCGTCCATGTGGAACTGAATACATCCGACCCGGAGAAGGCCAAGGCGTTTTATTCGAAACTGTTTGACTGGCAATTGGAAGATATGCCCAACCCGGCCCCGCCCGACGGCGCCTATACAGTTGTAAAAGTGGGGGAAGGCACGGGCGGCGGAATCATGAAGCAGGTTCCAGGCGGTCCCACCGGATGGCTCGCGTATGTCTCGGTGGAGGACGTTTCCGCCGCTACTCAAAAAGCGAAATCGCTGGGTGGCAAAATTATGAAGGACGTCACGGAAGTGCCGGGGATGGGCTGGTTCAGCTTCTTTGAGGATCCCACCGGCGCGGTTCTGGGATTGTGGCAGTCCGTGAAGAGATAAATTCGCGGCTATACCGGTTCCGGCTTCAGAATTTTGGCGAAGATGTCGGGAACTTCGAAGATGGCGCGATTTTTAACAGCGGCCACGTTCGCGCGAAAACGCGCGAGCGTTTTTGGGGCGAGCATTTCCCGGATCACCGCCGCTATACCGAAAAAATTACGCACCACCATGCCGACTTGTTTTTCGCGCACCCATTCAGGGTTGTAACGCTCCTGGGGCAGTGTTTGCATATTACGTTCGACAATTACAGGCAGGCCCATCAGCAGAGCTTCGCTGATGCTGCCGGGACCGGGCTTGCCAATGAAAAAATCGGAAATATGCATGTAGTAGGGCACGTCGCTGGTAAATCCGGCGATTAGCCTCGGCATGCGGCTTGCCATACTTCGCAGCTTGGCCGCGAGCTTCTCGTTTTTCCCGCAGATGAAAATCAGTTGCACGTCAAGATTCGAGCGTTCCACTTGCCGCGCGATTTCCAGCATGGCTCGCGAGCCGTGTCCGCCGAAAAGGACCAGACCCACCGGCAAATCGGGACGCAGGCCGTGCTTACGCCGCTCCGCGCAACGATCAGTAGGTTGCGACGCATAAAATTTCGGATGGCAAATCATTCCCGAAGTGCGGAAAATACGCTCGGATGGATAACCAGTATTTCGCGCCTGCTCAGCGGCGCGCTCGGAGCCGCAAATTACAAATTGTTTCTGGCGTTCGATCCAGAAATGCGGGGGACAGTCAGCGATGTCGGTCAGCAGGGTGACGAAAGGGCGTCCCGGGAAGACTTGAGCATAGCTTTCGAACATGGCGCGGTTAAAATGCGGCACCAGCGAAACCACCATGTCGGGGCCACTCTCACGCCAATAGCTTTCCAGCGATCTAACCGTCTTCCCGTGATAAAGGCGGATCAGCACCTGCAGTCCCCGCATGAGTTGTGGACTACCCAGCGTCCATCCCCGGCGCAACATGTTGTTATAAGTATCCTGGAGACGCATGCCAGTAAGCTTGCGAATCAGATCTAGATTGTCGAGATACTCCTGAAGGTTCAGAAGACGAACATCCCAGCCGCGATGCTGGGACTCGATCACCATTTGGAGTGCGGTGGCCGCGGCGCGATGGCCTCCGCCAGCGTCGAAGAAGACGAGTTCGATGCGGGGAGTTCGATGCGATTTGTCCAGGCGCGGTGAAGTATTCAGGTAGTTTGACTTCAGTTCCAATGTTACATTCTGACTGGGGATGTTTAATAGAATTTAGCAGTTGGGTCACATTGCTGTAACACCCATTCTTTAGTCTATAGGCATGAAGTGCGACCTGCACGTGCATTCGGTTTATTCCGGAGCTTGCACGACGCCGGTTTTCCGCCATTTCTGCCGCGAATCCTACTCCGATCCTGAAGAATTGTATGCCCGTCTAAAAAGCCGCGGCATGGGTCTGGTTACTCTCACCGACCACGACTCTATTGACGGTTTGGAAGCATTGCGCTGCCATCCGGAGTTCTTCATCAGCGAGGAAGTGACCTGCCGGATGCCCAGCGGTACGGAAGTTCACATTGGAGTTTACGACATTATGGAGGCGCAGCATCTTCAAATTCAAAGCCGCCGCAACGATCTGCTTTCCCTGCTGATGTACCTGACCGAGAAGCGCATCTTCTTCGTCTTGAATCATGCGTTTTCCAATTTGACCGGGCGGCGCGATTCTGATGACTTCATGTGGTTCGAAGCATATTTCCAGGCCATGGAAACAGAGAACAGCCTTCTACCACCCGCTGCAAACCGCTGTGCTCTATCCTTTGCAAAGTCTACGGGCAAGACCGCCATTGGCGGGAGCGATGCCCATACTCTTGTTTCCGCGGGCGGTGCGTTCACTGACGTGCCCGGTGCGCGGACCAAGGAGGAGTTCTTTGCGGGGCTGCGCGAGGGTCGCGGCACGCCCGGTGGCGGATTAGGGACGCTCGGTGGACGCTGGCTGAAACTTACCCGCGATGTTCTGCTGGTGGCCGCGTCCATGATGCGCGAAAAACCCTCAACCGCCGCACTCGCCCCCGCGGTGGCGCTGCTCCCACTAGTGATGCTAGGCCAGACACTTCACGCGACGGCATTCGCATGGTTGTGGGGAAAACGCGCGGAACGAATGCGCGGTGAATCCAGACTTCGCATGCCCTGGGAAATTGAGGCCGGCCAGGAGGCGTTATCATGGCCGTAGGGCGAGCGGTGCTGGGTTACGTGGAAGCTCGCGACCACCGGGTGATGCGCCGGGTAAATCGTTGGCGAGCGCCACGGTGGTTTCGCTGGCTGATGCTGGCCGCTTCGCGTTTGGGTGACGGCTGGTTGTGGGCCGCGCTGGGGGTCGGGTTGCTCGCGTATGGAGGTCCCGCGAGGTTCGAGGCGGTTGGATCCGCCGGGCTTTCCGCGTGTGCGGGAATCCTGCTGTTTTGCGCGGTGAAGAACATCTGTCACCGCAAGCGTCCTTGTGACCTGGCACCCCATTGCTGGGTGACGTTGCGCCCGCCGGATGAGTTTTCCTTCCCTTCCGGTCATACCATCACCGCGTTCGCGATTGCATTCTCAGTGGGATTTTTCTATCCGGAAATGTTTGCCCCGCTGCTGTTGGCGGCAATTACGATTGCGGTGTCGCGCGTGGTGCTGGGGATGCACTTCGTGAGCGATGTGCTGATTGGTGCGGCCATTGGCACGGGGCTGGCGTGTGTCAGCTATCACCTAATACGCTAATTCTGGGCTGGTCCCTTAGCGGCTAAAGTAAGGTACGCTCCTGATGGTTCCGATGCCAGGGCTGAAGCCCTGACCCCCTAAAGGCAAAATGCAGCGACGTCCCGCGATATATTGCGCATACTAGAAAAAGCGGGGGATGAAGCGAGGCTTGGAGCCCATGGCGCTGCGATAGACGGCGCTGGACAGAAGCGCTTCATCTTCGACGGCGAGGCGTGATTTCAATATCCAGAGGTTGGCCAGCGATGCGACAATCGCGGTAATCCAGGAAGTGTGAATCATCGGCAGAGAGAATAATTCCAGCACCACGGCGTCGTAATTGGGATGGCGGACCCAGCGGTAAGGGCCGCCGGTGACGACGCCGAGTTGGGTGGAGTCCATCACTTCCACATTCCAGTGGCCCGACATTGTGCGAATTACCCACAGCCGCGTAGCCGTAGCAATCAGGAAGAACACTGTCATAGGCACGGCCAACCAAATGAGGAACGGGCGGCGTAAGAGCCAAACTTCAGCGCCAGCGGCGATGAGCACGCCGGTATGCAGCGTGACCATCCAGCGGAAGTGCGGCTCGCTGACTTTGCGTACACCATTGCCGGCGAGGCGTTTCTGATTGCGCTTTGAGATGCGGAGCTCGAGAAGGCGCTCCATGCCGACCAGCGCCAGCAATACGAAAAAGGCTGGCTGCGTCCAGCCCCATTGTGTCCCGCCCCAATGCGTCATATTCATGGAATTGGGCTCACTGAATCGCGCTCACAACGGTCATTAGATCGGATGGTCAGGCCCACTGGAGCATCAGCATTTCCGCGCTAAAGCCAGGGCCGAACGCCGCGAGCAGCCCGTAATCGCCAGCCGCCATTTTGCGCTTGGTGAGCCATTCGTTCAGCACGAAAAGCACGCTGGCGCTGGAAAGATTGCCGTATTGGCGGAGCACGTCCCAGGAGAATTGGACTTTCTCGATGGGTAGGCCGAGTTCTTCCTGCATATAGCGCAGCAGCTTTTGTCCGCCGGGGTGAAGGACGTACGCTGCGGGCTGCTCGCGTGTAAGGCCATTTGCCTTGAGAAAGCCATCCACCAAGCCACCGATTTTGCCGCGAATCAAATCAGGGACGTCGCGCGAAAGAACGATGTGAAAGCCGGTTTCCTTCAGGTCAAAGCCCATCGCGTCAATGGATTCCGGAAAGAGGTAACTCGTGGCGTCCAGAATATTGGGCTTGCCGGTGGTGGGACGGCCGGTGACGATAGCCGCGGCGGCGCCATCGCCGAAGAGCGTACACGAGATTAGATTGGCTTGTGAAAGATCCCGGCGTTGGAAGGTAAGGGTGGGGATTTCCACGGCGACAAGCATCACGCTGCTTCCGGGAAAGGCTTTTACGAAATCGCGGGCGCGAGCCAACCCAGCCGCGCCGGCAGCACAACCCAGTTCGGTGATGGGCAAGCGGCGGACGTCGGAACGAAAACCCATGCGGTTGATGAGGTGGGCATCCACCGAGGGGATCATCACGCCGGTACAGGAAACGGTGATGAGCATGTCAATGTCGCGGGGCGCCAAACCGGCTTCGGCCAGGCATTTTGCGGCCGCCTGTTCACTAAGTTTAATGGCATATTCCTGATATTCGCGGCTGGTTTGCTCGAGAGGGCGCGGCTCGACGAAATATTCGACCGGCAGGATGCAATAGCGGCGCTCGACGCAAGCGTTGTCAATTACCGACATCATGGCGTTGAGACGCCGCTCTTCCAGGCCAAATACTTTCTGGAAGTAATATTTCACCTGCTCGCGCTCCAGCAAGTTTTCGGGAACGGCGGTTGCGGTGGCGGCGATAGAGATTTGTCCGGTAGTCATGCTATTCATCCTGAAAGTTAATGCAGCGCCCGGCATGGATGGAATATCCATCACGAATCCATGGTTGCACGCTGATATTGGGTCGCAGACGCTTTGCCAGTACGGCCAATATAGCACCCCGTCAGTATGGTATCCGAACTGGCGGCTGCGCCGCACTCGTTTTCCCGGAGTCCAGCTGAATCCGCTCCTCTCCAGAATAGAGGACAAATCGCTCACCCCGCAGGAACCCGGCAAGAGTCAAGCCGAGCTCGCGAGCCAGTTGCACGGCCAAACTGGATGGCGCGGAAACCGAAGCCAGCACCGGAATTCCGGCGGCGATGGTTTTTTGGGCAACTTCGAATCCGGTGCGTCCGCTCACCAACAGCACGTGTGCGCTCAATGGAATGAGTCCTTCGCGCAAAGCCCATCCGGCGACTTTGTCCACCGCATTGTGACGGCCGATGTCTTCACGAACCACTAGGAGTTTACCAGCGCTGTCGAATAATGCGGCGGCGTGCAAGCCTCCAGTGCGCGCGAAAATATCCTGAGCCTCGCGCAGGCGTTGCGGCAAATCGCAGAGTACCAGCGCGGAAAGGCGAAACGCGGGATTGGGCCGCGTTAGCGTTCGCAACCGTACGGAATCAATCGATGCCTTGCCGCAGATGCCGCAGCTTGAGGCGGCGTAGAAATTTCGTTGCACGGAGGCGATGGCCGGCAGCAGTTCTGGCACGACCTCCACGCGAACCACATTTCCGTGCGAACGGCTTCCATCACCGCTCACCGATTCGAGGGAAAGAAGGTGCTCACGGCCCTGGATCAGGCCCTCTGTAAATAGGAACCCGGCGGCCAGCTCAAGGTCGTGGCCGGGTGTTCGCATGGTGACGCTAAGAGGCCTATCACCTACACGAATTTCCAGCGGTTCTTCGCTGGCCAAATCATCGGGACGATGGCGAACCTGCCCGGCGTTCCATTCGGTAACGCCGGTAATTTGAATGCTGGGCCGCGGAAAGGGCATTCCATTCTCCGCGCCCATTTTACGCCTCTGGTCAAATTCGTTGCCTAGATCAACCTCGAATCAAGCGAATATGATGTTTGAGAGGTGGTGGTTTTGGATTCTGGCGGGGAGCGGAAAGGAAGAGGCCCGCTCTGTATGGGGGTAACAGGGCGGGCCTCGGTGGGAGTTTTAGGCGGGAGTTTGACGCAGCGTTGGTTGCCTTCTCCATTAGCGGCTTGCAGCGCCGCTCGTTCCATTCCTTCCAACTACGAGTGCAAGGTTAAAGGGCAAATGTTGCGGCATTATGACAGTCACGTAAGATGTTCGCTAGAGCGCGCGAAATTTCGGGTATACCCGGCGAACTCGCAACAGGCCATGGGTTTTAGCTAAGCTATAGAGCGACCACTTCTTGACCGGGGAATGGTCATTTCGGGCAAATAAAATGTGGCGGCCGGTTATCCACAGACCATCTCCCGGGCAATTGTCGCTGGGTGTAAAATCAATGGCCTCGACGGTCTCCGGAACCTAGTATGTCTAAGACACTGGAAAACAAAATCTCGTCGCGAGGCTTACAGACCTGGATCACGCGGGTTCTTAAGGAATGTGATTCCGTAGAGGTCGGATGGAAGGCTGACGCTGTTCATGATTTACGGGTGGCTCTGCGGCGTTGCCGCGCGCTGGCCGATGGAATGAGTTTATTGGATTCTGACCGAAGATGGCGGCGGTTGAGGCGGGAGGGCAAGAAATTGTTTGGTCCCTTAGGTGCCCTGCGCGATACGCAGGTCATCGCTCATTGGGTGCGCAAGCTTGGCCCACAAAGCGATCCTGTGCGCCAAGGGTTGCTGGCGCTGCTCGCCGCGAAGACGCAACTGCATCGCGGACAGGCAACAGAGGCGATGAGGCAGTTTGACCGTAAGGAATGGCGCCGGCTGGGAGAGGATCTGGCCCAGCGGGCGCGGCGGATTCCCTTGAATGGGCTGGCGGTTCAGTATCTGGCGTTGGAGCATTGGCATTCGGCGAAAGACCAGGATAAACGCGCGCGACGTGCGCGCAGCGCCGTGGCCTGGCATAGGACTCGAATCGCATTGAAGCGGTTTCGCTACACGGTGGAAAATTTCTTCCCGCGCCACTATGCAGAATGGGAACAGGGTCTGAAACGATTGCAAGATTTGCTGGGTGAAGCGCATGATCTTGACGCACTCCGCTCGGTCATGCGCCGAATCCGCCATCAAGTGGCGGCCGAGGATTGGTTGCGATGGCAGGAGCGCATTCATCTTGAAAGACAGAAGCGCCTGGAGCAGTACTGCGGCCTCACCGCGGGCGGTGATTCCCTTTTCAATCTCTGGCGAGCGGGCCTTCCTAGCGGCGGGCGCGAGGAGATGGCCGCAATCGCAAGATTTTCGGCCTGGGCTGGATATCTGGATCCCGCTCCCGCCCAGGCGCGCAACGTAGCCGCACTAGCCATGGAGCTGTTTGACCAGCTGGCCTCTGGCAGCATAGCGCCAATTTTTCGCGAACAGCGATCGCGAAGATTATTGCACGTAGCCGCGGTGCTGCAGGATGTGGGACGCGCGAAAAAAGACCAGGGCCATCATAAAGCTTCGTTTCGCCTGATTCGCGGCCTACAACCGCCAATCGGATGGTCGCCGGAAGATATTCGCGAGATCGCGCTCATTGCGCGATATCATCGCGGGGCGGAACCAGCCGACAGGCACAAAAACTTTGTATCTCTCACTTCCGCGCAGCAGCAACGGGTACTCTGGCTGGCGGCGGTATTGCGATTGGCGAACGCACTAACGGGGCAGCGCAGCAGTCACGTCTCCAGCGTTCAACTAACTCAGTCGGCCGAGGCCATATTGGTGCAAGCGCGCGGCTACGTGAACGATTTATTCTCCGCGTCCCACCTGGCCGAGCAAAAACACTTGCTGGAGACTTTGGCTGGGCGTCCCGTAATCGTGCGCGCCGAGATGCCGCGCACCGCAATATNNTGGGTTGCTTTGTCGCATAAACTTCTCCCGTTTGAATGCCCCGATTAATCTTTCCGCTATAAGACTGCGCTCGCCTCTTTTCATACACGAAGCAGTGTGCTGCTCGAAAATCTTGCCCTTCGTCTGGGCGAATGAACAGGTGATGGAAATTTCCGGCAGGGTGTATAATCGCGGACGATTTTGAGGGGGACGAGTCCGACGCCGTTTGCTGGCCTGGAATACCAGGCAGAGCCCGGGTCCACGATTGCGGGCACTCGCCCGATGCCTCCAATCAAGGAGATCATGTGAAGCACTCAATAAAACTTGCGTTAGGATGCCTTTCCCGCCGCGATGCCTTCATTCGGGGCGCGATGTCTCTCCTTTTGTTGTTTGTGGCGGCCTTTTCGGTCCGACCGGCGTCAGCGCAGAACGGTTTCACTGGAATCTTCGGCGGCGGCCCTTTTTACATCAACGCGGCAAACAACATCACCGAAATAGAGAATTCCGGATTCACCGAGGCAATCGTGTGGAGTGTCGAGGTGAAAAGCAACGGCGACCTGAATTTCAACGGCGAGTTTCCCTTAACTTCCAACGGTGTTTACATCGGCTATCAGACCCACCCTGACTTCGCCGGAAACATGGCCATTCTGAAACAGGGGACAGTAAAGAGGGTGACGTTCAGCGTTGGCTCATCCAACGTCGGGGACTGGCAAGACATCAAGGCCCTGGTCAACTCGCAGGGGACCGGCCCTAGCAGCATCCTTTATAAGGACTTTGCGGCCCTGAAGGCGGCCATTCCATCTCTGGACGCCATCGATTTTGACGATGAGAACAGTTTTGATACGTCCTCCACGGTTGCATTTGGGGTAATGCTGGGCCAACTGGGTTATAAGGTGACTCCGGACGCTTTCGACGATAACACTTATTGGGAAAATGTTGTTACGCAAATTAATAGTCAGCTTCTGGGGACGGTTGATGGAGTACATTTGCAGGCATATGCCGGGGGCGGGGGAAATAATCCGTGTGTGGGATGGAACTTCGGCGCGGTCCCAGTGTGGCCTGGTCTATGGGATCATGACGACACACCGAGCCAGGTGCAGAGCATTATGACCGGCTGGAACAGCCAATGCGGCATTAACGGCGGATTCATGTGGCTGTACGACGATTTTGTCGGCAACGGTCTTGCGGCACAGTACGCCAGCGCGATCAACGACGCGGTTAGCAGTTCGTTTACACTTTCGGGACCAGGAAACGTGTTCTTGAATCAAAGTTCGACGGCCAATGCCATGATCGAAATTACAGACCGAAACGGCTTTAACGGTGAGGTTACACTGACCCTATCGGCCCTACCGAAGGGTGTTCAAGCAATGGTTAAGGGGCAGGGAAGAAAACGACAAGTGATGTTCCGGGCCGCTCCCGCCGCCACCACGGGATTCACTACTGTAACTGTTACAGGGACCTCCGGCAGCATTACAGAAACGGCCATTTTCACGTTGGCGGTAAGCGCAGCCATTGGAACGAATGGAATCGGCACGCCGGTGGACCTATCTTCCGAATTTAATCTTAACGGCATCTACACAGACGGTACGATGTATACGACCGGAGGGCTTGATGGCGGAGGGTATTCGTACTCGGCCAACCTGCTTAGTCCGTCTCGCGTATTTAATAACGTCCTGTTCAATTTTGGACCGGCCAATCAGCTTGACGCGTTCGGTTGCGATGGACAATCGGTTACCCTGCCGGCAGGCCAGTATTCCAGCCTTATGCTGTTTGGAACTGGAATCCAGGGCGATCAAACATCGCAGATCTTCACAGTCACATACAGCGACGGAACCAGCGTGGACTTTACGCAAAACTTCAGCGACTGGTTCACGCCACAGGAATATACTGGTGAACTGGAAGGCGTTGCCATGGCTTATCGCGATTTCGATAATGGTACCAAGGATGACCGGATGTTCAACCTGTACTCGTATCGGTTTGTACTGAACAAGAATAAAATGGTGCAAAGCATTACATTCCCCAGCAATCCCAACGTGGTTATACTCGCGGCTACTATGGCGCCCTAGCGCGCTGTCAACTCACACGCCTGTGCGGAAGCGGATTTGTCCAGATCGCTTCCGCCGATTTTATGGTGCATCGTTAGCAAGGTAGCGTCTCGACAAAAGTAGTTTGCAATCCTAATGTTTGAACGTTTCCCTTAGGGAATCTCTGAAAAAGTATTGTTTTGCGCCAAGCGAGCAGTAGAAGTTGGGATATCAGGTGGTTTCGTTGTTCGACCACCAGGGATAGCCTACTCTTTGCTCCCGCTCCGGTGCGGTTCGGCAGCTTCGGGCGGCACTATGCCGACATGGTGCACTGCAGTCGCTTGCGCGCCAGAAACAGGTTTACCAAAGCGCAAGTGACCAACAGCCGGCGGGCGTTCTTGTCCAGTCCGCAATAGCGCACCTTGACGAACCCA
>PKXT01000347.1 GCA_003133505.1 Acidobacteriota bacterium | reverse complement strand
CACGATCGCATTGATGGGATTCTTGACTTCGTGTCCGACGCCGGCAGTGAGGCGGCCGATGGACGCCATACGGCGCGAAACCTCGAGCTCCGTCTCGATCTCGCGGACAGATTCCAGGTCGTGCAGGGTCAGCAGCGCGCCCAGAGAATGCCGATCGCGGGACTGCGAGTCGTGAATGAAATCGAGCGAAACTTCGACGCGGCGGCCGGTTTCGGTGGTGACTTCTTCCTGGACAATGGACATGCCGCCCTCGAAGGCGTCGCGAACGATGCGGCCGAGCCGCGTATTGCGGTCGAAAATCTCGCGGACTTCCGCCCCAAAGATGTGCTCGCGGCCGATGTTAAGGAAGCGCTCGACCGCGCTGGAGACCAGGACGGCTCGAGCATCGCGGGTGAAAAGCATGACGCCGTCCTGCAGGTTGGAGAGAATCTGGTCGAGGTTCTCCCGCAGGGCGGAGAAGACTTCCTCGACGTTGCGGATGCGCTGGCCGAGGCGTTCAATCTTGCCGGAAACCTGGGCGACGGCGTCGCCGCTGCGGCGGGATTCGCGTTCCGGCACTTCGGCGAGAGCGCCGCCCTGGGGCAGGTCCGGTTCGATACTGCGGCGGGCCTCGCGGGTGGCGGGGGAATCTGCAGGAGCCTCCTGAGCAGCGAGCGTGTCGAGCCGCTCGCTGATCTGCTCGATGGGCTGGAGGGCGAGGTTGGCCACGAAGGCGGCGACGATCATGGAGATGATCATGGCCAGCCCCATGAAGCTGAAGGACTCAATCAGCCAGGGTTTGAAGGCAGAGCCGAGAAAGGTGGTGCGGATGCCGATGCGAATGGTGAGGAAGGGCTGATCGTTGCGATCGAGGCCGAGGGAGACGTTGTAGACCTGAGGCCGCCCAAAGACGATACGCAGGGTGCGGACCACCGACTGGCGGCGCAGGACAGAGTAATCGGGGCGGTGGGGCAGGACCTGATCGTCGAGAGTGGAGTCCGGCACGGCGATGATGGCGCGGTTCTGCCGGTCGGCGATGGAGATGTCGAGGACGGTCGGCGAGTAGTTGACGATGGAAGTGAGCAGCGAGTTGAGGCCGGCATCGCGGCGCAGGGAATCGGCGACAGCGGCGCGCACCGCGACCGGATCGTTGGGGTCGAAATGGCGGTCGCGCAGGCCGTTATCCAGGGCGCCGCGCATCTGAAACAGCACGTTGTGGGCGAGGTAGTCGGTCGTCGACCAGGACTGTTCGATGTGCTGCTGGAGCAGCTGGCTCAGCCAGATCCAGGAGAAAACCACCACCACGCAAAAGACGAGTCCGGTGATGGCAAGGACGAGTTTGGTCTTGAGCCGCATGGTCGGGGGGCCGCGCTCAACGCTTAAGGATCGGTAAAGGGAGGATACAAAGATTGCTCCTCGCTTACCACCTTATTCTTCCAGAGCCCCGGCGGTTGCGGCGGTACTTCCGTATTCGCGAAGCTTGTTGTGCAACGTCTTGAGGCTGATGCCGAGGATCTCGGCGGCGCGGGTCTTGTTGTTGTGGGTGGATTCGAGGGTCTTGAAGATGAGCATGCGCTCGGCGTCGTCGACCGTGGCGCCCACTTCGAGCTGGATGGCGTTGGGAGGCAACTCGGCGACGGCACGGATGAGCCTGGTTCCGAAGCCTGGCGGGAGGTGGCGGGACTGGATCTGGCCCTCTCCGCACAGGACGACAGCGCGCTCGATGGCGTTGCGCAGCTCGCGGACGTTGCCCGGCCACTTGTACTCCTCCAGAGCGCGCAAGGCCGTGGACGAAAATCGCTTTACATCCTTATTGAAGAGGCGAGAAAACCGGGTCATGAAATGGCTGGCCAGCAAGGGAATGCCCTCCCTGCGCACGCGCAACGGTGGGAGATGAACCTGGACGACGTTCAAACGGTAATACAAGTCGGTGCGAAATTTCCCCTGGTCCACCATTTCCTGGAGGTTCCGGTGGGTCGCGCAGACCAGCCGAAAGTTAACTTTCACCGGAGCGTTACTGCCCAGTCGCTCGAAGGATCGTTCCTGCAACACGCGCAGGAGTTTGGCTTGCAAACCCAATTCCAGGTCGCCGATTTCGTCCAGGAAAAGAGTTCCCTGATCGGCCATTTCGATGCGGCCCCGGCGCATGCCCGCCGCTCCGGTGAAGGCTCCTTTCTCATGGCCGAATAGCTCGTCTTCAACCAGGGTTTCAGGCATGTTGGCACAGGAAAAGGCCACGAAGGGTCCCGACGCACGCGGGCTAAGATTGTGGATTTCGCGGGCCAGCAATTCCTTGCCGGTGCCGGTTTCTCCAGTGACCAGCACGCTCACATCGCAAGGCGCAATTTTTCGCGTGAACGCCAGCACCTGCTGCATGGAATCCGTGGAAACAATGAAATTGCTATTCATGCTGCCGGACTTGCCCTTGGATCGCAACTCCCGCAACTCTTTTTCCACTTGATGAAAACGATGCGCACGCCGGAGCACTAAACGAAGCTCGGCGATATTGGGGGGACAGGCCACCGTATCATAGGCGCCCTTTTCGAAGACCTGGCGTACCGATCCCTCGTCATCATTATCGAGCAATGCGATAGTGGGAATCGCGAAATCCATCTGCTTGATTTCATCCATCAGATGAATGCGATCCGCATTGGACTCCGTGGACAGCTTTCGCAGGTCCAGAAGAACGATGTCCCACCAATTGGAGTGCTCGCGGATATTGGCCGGGCTGGACCGGCGCTCCGCGCGCAATTCAAATTCCGCACCCAACGCCCGGCCGATAATCTGGGCAAATTCCAGATCGGCTGTAGACACAAAGACATGAACGCATTCGCTGATCATTCCCAACCGCCCCCTCAGACGGTCCTACGGAGACGAACTGTAGCAAAGCGGCATGGTTAGTTCAACAACAAAATATTAACTGTTACGTACCCCAGCGATTGGGCGCGGATGCCAATCAGCGCATGGAAAGGTGGCGGGATTGCTTAACATACGCTTAGTAAACAAGATAGGGCTCCCGCCCACCGCAACGCACGGAGATTTCATAATGTTTACTGATTGAGAACAGTTCTAGAAAGCGATAGCGCGGGCGACACGGAAATTACTGAAGGCTTTGCAGGTATGCGATGAGCGTGTGCAAATCTTCATCGCTGCCGGCAAATGCAGGCATGCCGCCCGCCTTCATTTTTGGATTCGGATGACGGATCAACGCGCTTAGCTGTTCGACAGAAAGCTTGGAGGCAAGCCCAGCCAGTCGTGGGGCAGCTTTCGTGCCAACTCCGCCCTCTCCGTGGCAGAAAACGCATTGGCTGGTGTGGAAGATGCCCTGCCCGGCAAGCAATAATGGCGACGGCGGTTCTTTCGCTGACGCTAATACATCCGTAAAGGTGGGCTCAAACGGCTGCCGCATGTAGTTCCGCTCTTCTTCATTCTGCCAGGCAAGCTGACCACTAACATTGCGATCGCTCCTGTCATCGCGACGACTGAGAAACCCGAGCAGGCAGAGCGATCCTATGACGCACGCGAAGAGACTGGTGGAAAGCAGACGACGCCGGGGACGACGCTCGGAACCGCGGTCCACGAACGGCACCAGAGCAAAAAGCGCAAAAACAATCGTAGGAATCACGACAATACCAATTATGGCGCGAGAGCCTGCCCAGTATTTCAGCCACTGAAACAGTGGCAGGAAATACCACTCCGGGCGCGGGATATACGCCGCGCTTGAGCGATCCACTTCCGGACCCAGAGGGACGGGCGCGAAGTGCGCCAGCGCGATCAGAATCAGCATGAGTATTCCAGCAAAGCCGGCATCCATCGCGAACTGGCGCGGATAAAAAGGACGTGCGGAAAGACGCGGGACTGGTTCTGGCGGACCAGCGGGACCAGCCTTGCGAAACAGGAACAGATGCAGCGCAATGAAAGCGGCAATGCCAAAGGGAATCACGATGATATGAAGGACGTAGAAGCGGGAAAGAGTCAGCGTCCCCATTTCGTCGCCGCCCCGCAGCAGCCGTTTGAGGAAGACTCCCACGACAGGCACTTCACCCATCACATTGGTCCCGACGGCAGTTGCGAAATAGGCCCGCTGGTCCCAAGGCAACAAATAACCGGTGAAGGCCATGCCCAACATGAGAAGGAACAAGCACACGCCGGAGAGCCAGAGGATTTCGCGGCGGCCTTTGAATGCACCGAAGAGAAATGTCTGAGCCAGGTGCAAAAAAAGCACCACTACAATCATTTGAGAGCCGTACGAATGGACGCTGCGGATAAATGAGCCGCTCCACACCTGTTTGGTAATGTAGGCTACGGTAGTGTGCGCCGAGTTCGTGGATGGAACGTAGTAGAGCGCAAGAGCAACGCCAGTAATGAATTGGGTCGCAACCAGAAAAAGCAGACCCGAGCCAAAAACATAAGCCCAGCGCGGCCCACCGGGAATTGACTCATCAATTACGCTCCGGAAAAAGGAGAGCACCCCGGTGCGCTGTTCCAGCCAGCGCCCCAAGCTTGAAAGAGTTCCATCAGGTTTTGTGAACGAAGTCATGCGAGAATTCAGTCTGGATGCTCTCAGGCAACCTTGCTTCGGCCAGCGACAGGGGAGTAGCTGACCATCAGGCGCGCGCCTTCGGCCTTTGCGGGCAAAACACTCATACCGGTCGGCGGAGGCCCCGAGACACGAGCGCCATCTGCCGCAAAGCAGCCGCCGTGACACGGACATACGAATTGGGCGGTCTCCGGCTTCCATGCAACGGAACAACCCAAGTGCGGGCATACAGACGACAGGACGGATAAAGAGCCCTCAGCATCATGGGTGACATAAACCGCCTGCTGCGATACTGTCTGCTGCCAGCCGTCCAGGCGCTGAATATTCACCAGCTTTCGAGTTGGTCCGGCCGTACTTGCGAACTGGTCCAGAGGCCCCAGGTCAAACCATTGCCCCCGGGATGCTTCTTCGTGCAACGGATAAACCATGTACCGAAGGAATGGCAGAGATATGACGGCTGCTACCGCCGCGGCACCGACGCCGGCCAGCAGGCCCAGAAATGACCTGCGCCCTGTTTCCCGTTCGTCCCGGAAAACTCCAGTGGTGCTACAAGGCAATTCGATTACACGAACTTCATCCAGAAACATAATGGCTCCTCCCTAATGCTTATTCTCTATCTCACGGATATATGCAACCAGAGCTTGAATCTCCATATCACTGAGCTTCTTCCCGAACGACGGCATCTTCTCCTTGCCATTTGAGATCGTGTGGATCAGCTCGGCATCTGTTTTTTTGGCAAATTCGGGCGAAGTCAGATTGTGAGCGCCAAGAGCTGTCCCTGCCGGGGTGTTTCCTGTTCCATCTTCACCATGGCAAAGGATGCAATTTGCCTTGAAGAGCGATTCACCTTGATTTTTCGCGCCACCCGCCTGCGCCTGAGCTACGCACATCGTGAGTAAGAATAATTGCGCGAATGCGACAGCGGTATAAGTCCAACTCTTCATAATCGGCTCCTGTTCTCTGATCTAAGTCTCATACTCTTCGTGAAATGAATTGAGAGCGGGCTGGTGTGACCACTGCTGCACGGCAAACCCGTTTGACGGCTATAGCTGGGGACGGCATCGGCCGGTTTGGCCGACCAACCAGCGGTAATCCCTATAGCCAAATAGCCAAGCCGGCCGGGGTTAGGAGCGCTAGCAAACCACACGATTTCTGTATCTCCATGTTTCTCTTTCTCTCCGTTTCTTAGTAAATCCAGCCCACTAGGTCACCGGCAGTACGGCTGGGAGATGCGTCAACATCCGCAGCTTAGCGAACCTGGCGCGCCGACTTGTCAACACGATGTCTCCTCAATGCAAAGTTTTCTTCAAACGGTGGCCATCGTAAATGCGCACATCGGGTTTAATAGGAAGGGTAACCAGTTGTTTGGCCGCCAAACGGGAAGCCTCAAGAAAAATATGAAACGGAATGCTCGCTTATTGCGTAGGATAGATAGGTTGGTGGCAGGTCGCGGGAGGGGTTGATGGAATTGCGCATCGAAAGTCTTTCCAAGCAGTATCCGAACGGCACGAGGGCGCTCGCTGACGTTTCGCTGACGATACGCGAGGGAATGTTTGGCCTGCTCGGGCCCAACGGCGCTGGCAAATCCACGCTGATGCGCACGCTGGCCACGTTGCAGGAAGCTGATAGTGGGAGCGCCTACCTCGGCGATATCAATGTATTGACGCAAAAAGGCGACGTTCGCCGGACGCTCGGCTATCTGCCCCAGGAATTCGGCTTGTATCCCAAAGTCCGCGCGGAGGATCTGCTGTCACATTTCGCCGCGTTAAAGGGAATCGCCAATGCGAGCGAAAGGCGTGATTTGGTGCAGGCGTTGCTGCGGCAAACCAATCTTTACGAATACCGCCACCAGCCTTTGGGCAGCTTTTCAGGCGGGATGAAGCAGCGGTTCGGAATCGCGCAGGCGCTGATCGGCAATCCGCGGCTCATCATCGTGGATGAACCCACCGCTGGCCTCGATCCCGAGGAGCGCGTCCGCTTTCACAACCTCCTCAGCGCGATCGGTGAAAACATTATTGTGATCCTTTCGACCCACATTGTTTCGGACGTGAGCGATCTTTGCCGCGCGATGGCCATTCTTCACGGTGGCCGTGTGCTGGTGACAGGCGAGCCTACCGCGTTGGTGGAGCAACTGAATGGCCGGGTGTGGCAGCGCATTGTTCCACAGGCCGAAGTGACTGCCTATCGGGAGCGCCTGGACGTGATTTCGGTGCGTCTCTTTGCCGGACGAAATCTTGTTCGTCTGCTGGGCGATCACCAACCGGGGCCGCAATTCGAGCCTGTTTCGCCCGACCTGGAGGATTTATACTTCGTCACGATTAAGGGCCTCCTGGGCGAGGGATTGC
>PKXT01000097.1 GCA_003133505.1 Acidobacteriota bacterium | reverse complement strand
TTGGCCGTTTTGATGAACACGCGGAATCCGCTTCCCGCGCTGGCGCGCATGCTGCGGAGGAATCTTCTTCAGTCGCCCAAAGCGGTCGCGCGTCAGGTCGCTGACTTTCGTAGTCCGCATCTAGAGGCTCCCGCCTTTTCGTTGGACATTTTCACCGAGCTTGGTAATGCGATAAACTGCTGCTTCCCATGGGTCGCACACTTGCCATTCTTCCCGCCGCCGGATTGGGCACTCGCATGGGTGCCGGTGCCGGAGCTCCCAAGCAGTTTCTGGATTTGGATGGAATGCCGCTCATTATATTTACTTTGCGGCGCTTGGCCGCCTGTCCTTCAATTGATGAATTCATTATTTCCACTCGCTCCGATGAAGTTCCTTCACTTCAGGATCGCGTCGCTCTCGCTCATTTGGGCAAGCCCGCACGTGTGGTCCACGGTGGCGATACGCGGCAGTCTTCCGTGTCCAACGCTCTGGCGCAATCCGCGCCGGAGGTTGAAATCGTCGTGGTCCATGACGCCGTCCGCCCCTTTGTCACGGTGGATATGGCCGAACGCGTAATTGCCGAGGCCCGCTCGCGCGGCGCGGCCATCCTTGGCATTCCCGCGATTGACACGGTGAAGGAAGTGAAACGCGCCAGCCTGCCCCAGGATGTGGCCTTAATCACCGGCACGATTCCTCGTGAGCGCATCGTTCTTGCACAGACACCACAGGCATTTTCCGCCGTGCTTCTGCGCCAGGCGTTCGCCCACGCGCAGGCTGATGATTTCACAGCCTCCGACGAAGCCGCTTTGGTCGAGCGCCTGGGTCACGATGTATTCGTTGTACTCGGCTCGGAGCGAAATCTTAAAATTACCCGTCCGGCGGACATGGACCTCGCTCGCTTTTATCTGCAACAGGAGCATGCCGCGCAGCACGGCAAGAGTTCGTGACCCGCGCCGGCATTGGCTATGATCTCCACAGGCTTTCTCCCGATCGCAAGCTGATTCTGGGCGGAATGGAAATTCCATTCGACAAGGGGCCGCTCGGCCATTCCGATGGCGACGTGCTCACCCATGCGATTTGCGATGCGCTCCTCGGCGCCGCTGGTTTGGGCGATATCGGCACCCACTTTCCCGATACGGATCCACAATGGAAGGGTGTTTCCAGTCTTGTGTTTTTGCGGGAAATCAGCGTCCGGATTGCCGCGCGAAATCTCACTATCGTTCATATTGACGCAATTGTTGTTGCCGAGCGTCCTCGCCTAGGGCCACACTTTCCCGCGATGCGCGAAAGTTTGGCTCGCGCGCTGTCAATTCCCCCCGAATTGCTTAATCTGAAGGCTAAGACTCACGAAGGCACAGGCGAAATCGGCCGCGGCGAGGCCATCGCGGCCCATGCCATTGCCACCCTTTCCGATGCGAAGTGAAAGCGGCGCATCGCAATGGTTGGGCGGAAATAATTCTGCCGTGCCGCGAGTGACTGGTATCTCAAACACCTCTCTTGTTCCCGATTTGCTCGTTGATCACGGAGAACCTTCCGAGGTCACCGAAGCAACTCCCTCGAAATTGGAATGGAGCGCCTCCGATGTGGCTGCGATATGCCGCGAATGCGGTTGGCTGGGACACGCTGATTCTCCCGAATCGCACGCATGGCTCGCCGAAGCTGCGCGGCTATTAGGTCCCCAAGCCTATGATCGCAGCGAGTTGATCACCCTTCTCGCCATGATTTTTGAATATGATGCAGTCGCGCTTTATGCTCGTCCCGAAACTTGCGCCTTGCTGGCTCGCTCTGGCGCGCGCGATGTGCTCCGCGAGTTTGCCACCCGTGTTCTCGAGGGACCGGCTCTTGATTCAGACCGGTTCAAACAAATCGTGATCGAAGTGAAAACGAAAATCCCTTGGCGAGGTCAGCGCCTCTTTCATCCTATTCGCCTGGCTCTTGCGGGCCGAGCGGGCGAAGGAGCCCTAGATCGCGTGATTCTGCTGCTGGATTCAGCCGCTGAGTTGCCTTTTGCCATATCTGTCAAAGGAACACGGCAACGAATGTTGGAATTCTGCGCGCTTCTGGATTGAGGACTTAATATGCCTCGGAATTTTAAAACCGACTTCAGGCATGACCGTGATCGAAATGCCACTGTCGGTCCGAACCAGTTGACAACCGACCGCCTGATTGGCGTTCATGTGGTCGAGGAAGCGTTGCGCGCCGGCCGCGCTATTGATCGCGTGCTGATTGCGCGAGGCCGCCACGGCAACCGCCTGGAGGATGTCGCTCGTCTCGCGCGTTCCCACGGAGTGCCAGTGCGCTTTGAAGATCGCGTCGTGCTCGACCGTACCGCCGGCACCCACGATCATCAGGGCGTCATCGCTCTCGGCGGAGCAAAGCCCGTGGTTGGACTCGACGACCTAATTGCCAATTCCCAGTCATCCGGCGAGCAGCCCGGAACCAGCAGCGTTTTAGTGTTGCTCGACGGTATCGAAGATCCTCACAATCTTGGCGCCATTATTCGCACCGCGCTGGCCGCCGAAGTCGTCGGGGTAATCATTCCCGAACGTCGCGCCGCTGGATTGACCGAGGCCGTCGCGCGCGCGTCCGCCGGCGCACTCCAACATCTGCCTGTAGCCCGAGTAAAAAACCTGGTGCGCGCAATGGAGGAGTTGAAAGAGGCCGGCTATTGGCTCGTGGGTTTGGATGAACGCGCGGGCCGCGACTACTCTCAGGTGGATCTTGCCGGCCGCGTCGCTCTCGTTCTTGGCAATGAAGGCGCCGGATTGCATGAACTCACCCGCAAGCGTTGCGATTTTCTCGTTTCCATTCCTACTCGAGGACCAGTCCGCTCGCTGAATGTGTCCGTCGCCGCGGGCATTATCCTCTTCGAATGTGTTCGGCAACGGCGGTCCGATGCTAGTTCGCGCGCGGGTGTTACAGAGGGTCGATCCCCGGCGGCGCGCTAGCGGTTCAGATGCCGGCAAACAATGACTGCGCGGCACATCGTTTAATGCGCGTGATTGCAGCGTCGCCCGCGTGGAGGGTCATGTTCCCGCCAGGCCAGGTTCACGAATGGCCCAGCCATGATGGAGAATTCTATTATGTTTGCTCTCGCCGATGGCCTCAAAAGTTGACATGTAGCAAACGGAATACTTCCACGTCCTGTCTGGTCCGGAAGCGGTTGTGGATTGGTATCGAGGAACCGGATTGCGTCCTTACCTTGATGCGCTATCAGATGAAGCCGCCCGGCAAGAATTCCTAACCGAATACCTGGAAGCGATCCGCCCGAATTACCCGCGCCGAGCCGATGCCCGCGTCTTGCTCTTTCCTGCGCATCTTCTTGATTGCTTATTGAGTGAATTTTCGATGAGGCATTTCACCGGCGCGCTCGCTATTTTTTCTTCTTTGCGCGATGGCTACTTCTCTAACGGCGTGTCTGCTACGTGTGCCGGAGCAGAAGTTAGATCGGTGTTGTGCATCACTTCAACCAGCCAGCGTCCATCTTTTTGCTTGGCCATCACCCAGTCGAGCAGGCCTTTCCGGTACGGCATGGAAGCTCCGTCTGGGGCCTTAGCCCCGGTCATCTCCCATTCCACATCCACCGCTGCAAGGAGTGGGGTCAGCATACGGACGCTGCGAATCGCTGCGGTTTGATGGCTATCTTTGAAATTAGTAGAGAATCTGGATGCATGAAAGCTTTCCACATTTGCGCGCCCTCGCGCGTGAACTCCGGCAACGTTGGTGAAGTCGGCATCCTCCGTGAAGGTCATTGCGAAAGCGTGGGCATCATGCTTGTTCCACGCAGATGTGAAATTCGCAATGGTTTGGTGAATGGCCTCAGCATCCGCCCGGCTGGCATCGTGGGCCACACTGCTCTGGCCATGTGCAGCCATCGCGCTATTTCCCGCTGGCAACGCCAGTCCCGCGCACAACAGAAATAGGCCCACGGTCAGACGTGCTTTCATTTACCCTCCTAGGGCGAATTGGCGCTTCCTCGACGTCGGCCACCGGGACGGCGAAGTGGCGGAGGATGGCGCGGGCAAGGCGCGCGGTATCATGTCGAACGATGTGGTCCTGCAACAGAAAATTGCCAGCCAGAACGCGCAAACCCAGCCGTTCAAGTTCAACGACGGATGGCGCCACAGGTTCGGCACCCCAGCGCCGATAGCGCCGCAGCGAGCCCGGCGAAACTACCGCGCGATTGACAATGGCCCAGTCGAGGAGGTCCAGGTTGGTGTGCTGATAAATTGCCCGTATGTGATCCGCGACCGAATATCCCTGGGTCTCGCCCGGCTGGGTCATCAGGTTGGCAATGTAGATGCGCGTGGCTTTGGAGCGGCAAATCGCGGCGGCCACGCCGTCCACCAGAAGGTTGGGAATAATGCTGGTATAAAGCGAGCCCGGACCGATCAGAATTAAATCGGCTTTGCGAATAGCCTCCAGAACCTCCGGCACCGGCTTCGCGCGACGGGGAATGAGAAACACACGGCGAATCCGCCCTCGGGATGCGGAGATTCGAGTTTCACCGGATATGTGGCGTCCCGATTCCAATTCCGCCTCCAATGTTACGTTCTGCGGCGTGGAAGGATAGATGTGTCCGCGAATGGCCAGAACCTGACCGGAAAGGCGCACGGCCTCGGAAAAATCGCCGGTGACGTTGGTGAGAGCGGTAAGAAATAAATTGCCGAAGCTGTGGCCCCCGAGCGAACGGTGTCCGGCGGGAAAGCGGTACTGAAAGAGGCGGCTAAGGAGAGCTTCGTCCTGAGAGAGCGCAACGAGGCAATTGCGTATGTCGCCAGGCGGAAGGACGCGATACTCCCGGCGCAGGCGGCCCGAGCTGCCGCCATCGTCAGTGACCGTGACCATCGCTGATAAGTCCGCAATGGGAAGGCGATGCTGATTTGGCTGGCGGCGCCGCGCCACGTAGTGCTTCAGGCCCCGCAGCAGCATGGATAAACCGGTCCCGCCGCCAATGGCCAGAACGCGAATCGAACGGGCACGGGGCTCCGGAGACGGGTCCACGGAAACAGGCTCAGGAGGAAAGGCTTTCACGCTCGGGATAGAGCAATTCCGTAAAGCGCGGATCTTCTTCCAGGAATCGGAAGTCCGTATCGCTGCGGGCCAGATAGCGATTTTCCGCCCGCATGCGGATGGCCAGGGCCAGGTTTTTCATTGCTGTTTCCGATTCGCCGCACAGGCAGTCGAGAGCGGCCATGGCATAAACAATATAATCAGCTTGGGGCGCTGTCTTTCGGGCGCGCTCTAGGTGGTCGCGCGCTTCATCCCACCGGCCCAGATTCATCAGCGCGACGCCGTGGGTGTAATGCTCCTCGAAGGATTTCGCTCCCTGGACAGTGTCCCGTTCGATTCTCTGGTCGCAAATACTCAGATGGACGCGGGCGCGATCAGCGAGCTGCAAACTGGGGCCGGCCTTCACTTTTATCAACAGTGGACGGGCCCGAGGAAACTTTTGTGCCTGAAAAAGCACCAAGGCCTCTTCATATATTTTCAATTGCTGTTGAGTCGCTGGATCAATCGTATCGCGGGTCTTGGAGATTGTTTGTTTTACCAATAAGCTCTTGTTTTTCTTTGGCTTACGAGAAAGATGGCCGACCTTTCGAGAGGGCCGCAATTTCGGTTTTCTTGACCTTGCTGACATATGTCCACCCGCAACGTAACAGAGTTTTTCTGAAGCGTCAAACTGGTTGTTCTACAAAATTTCCATTGCGGGCGGGCCCGGAACCAAAGCGGTTGATTCGTAGCGCCGGTATCGCCGCTTATAAGAGCTTCGCAGGGACACTCAGGTTAAATTATAGTATTGCACTGCCTGTGTGACGATAAAGGAAGGAGAGAGTTCATTCCGGGGGCCACCATTGGTGATTCAGGCTGGCATTTATCCGCTAGGGGCTGCATTATGGCGAATCAGCGGCGCTGGCTGGCCAGAGCGTTTTGATACCTAATGAGCGACATTCCACCGCTACAATCTGCCCCACTACTTGAGGACTCCGCGACCTTGGATGAGGTGCAGGCAGCCCTCTGGGAATTGGAGCACCGCCACGGAGATGCGTGGTGGGTCGCGGTGATAGTCATTGTTTTGCTTACAGCCGCAATCGGTTCCTTTGCGATCACCGTGCCGTCAATGTCAGAGGCCGGACAACGCTTTGCGGGCCTCAATCTAATCAACGCGGTCCGCGGACTCGCCAGCCTTATTCTCCTATTTATCATCTACGCTATTTACCAGCAGGTTTCTCTCAAGAAGATGCGAGCCCGGATGGTGAAGCACCTTGAAATGCTGGCCCGCGCCAAGTCGCAAGCCGAGGAATTTCGTATGCTGGCGACAGTGGATCCACTCACAGGACTGCATAACCGGCGTAATGCCGAACAGCTCTTGGCCGGTGAAATGGCTCGCTCCCAACGCTATAACCTGCCGCTTGCTGTGCTGATGCTGGATCTGAACGGGTTTAAACAGATCAATGACCGTTATGGGCACGCCATTGGCGACGTTGTGTTGCGTGAATTTGCCAGCCGCCTCAAAACCATCATTCGCGGTTCGGATACTGCCATACGTATGGGCGGCGATGAGTTTCTTGTCCTATTGCCCGGTGCGCTGCCCGAAGAAGCCCAATACCTCGTGCGGCGCTTGGGAAAAAGTGCCGTGCACGTGGGACAAACTGTAATTGAAGTCACCTTCGCGGCGGGCTCGGCCGGTTGCGTCAAAGGAGAAAGTTCCGGGCAAATACTGGAGCGGGCTGACCGCGCCCTATACGCTCAGAAGCGCCGCGAAAAGAACCAGCCGCCTGCGGAGTAATAAACTGAGCAAAACAGGGATTTGTACCGCGCTTAGGGCCAGGGAAAGGTTCGCTATTTTCGGTCGTCCATGGGCACGTAGCCGCGAAGGCCGGCCCCGCGATACACCTGCCGGGGGCGCGCGATTTTCTGCTCGCTATCAAGCAGCATTTCCTGCCACTGGGCAATCCATCCGCTGGTGCGAGCAATCGCGAAGAGTACGGGAAACATGGTTACCGGAAAGCCCATGGTCTGGTAAATGAGTCCGGTATAGAAATCCACATTGGGATAAAGCTTGCGGGTTACGAAATACTCGTCTTCCAGAGCGATGCGCTCCACTTCCAAAGCAATATCAATCAATTCGTTGCGGCCCATCACGTCAAACACTTCATAGGCGATTCTTTTGACAATACGGGCGCGCGGATCGTAGTTCTTGTACACGCGATGCCCAAATCCCATCAATTTTTTTTCGCCGCCCTTGACCCGCTTGATGTATTCGGGAACCCGCGCCGCGCTGCCAATATCCGCAAGCATCCGTAAAACTTCCTCATTTGCGCCCCCGTGTAAAGGGCCATATAAAGCGGCTGTGGCGGCGGCAGTGGCGCAATAGGGGTCCACGTGAGAACTGGCCACTCCCCGCATAGCACTGGTGGAGCAGTTCTGCTCGTGATCGGCATGCAGAATGAACAAGACGTCCAGAGCGCGCTCCAAGGCGGCGGGAGGACGATATTTCAGTTCGGTCATTCGGAAAAGCATGTTAAGAAAATTGCCCGGATAACTAAGATCATTATCGGGATAAACATAGGGCATCCCCAGGCTATGACGATAGGCGAAGGCGGCAATGGTGGGCATCTTGCCGATGAGCCGGTAAATCTGTTTGCGCCGCGATTCGGCATCGAAGATTTGTTTGGCATCCGGATAGAAAGTGGAAAGTGCAGCCACGGCCGAAATCATCATGCCCATCGGATGGGCGTCGTAGTGGAAGCCCTCCAAGAAGCGCTTTCGTACGTTCTCGTGGATGAACGTGTGGTACGTGATGTCGAGCTGCCACGCCTCGAACTCGCTCTCGTTCGGGAGCTCGCCGTGGAGGAGCAGGTACGCCACCTCGAGGAAGGTCGAATTCTNNCCATCGGATGGGCGTCGTAGTGAAAACCATCCAGAAATTTCTTCACGCTTTCGTGGATAAACGTGTGGTGGATGATGTGGTAGGTCCAGTCATCTAGCTGCTGCCGGGAGGGCAGTTCGCCGTGAATAAGCAGATAAGCCGTTTCGAGATAGGTGCTGCGCTCAGCGAGGTCTTCAATGGCATAGCCCCGGTAATGAAGAATGCCCTTGTCGCCGTCTATGAATGTGATCTTGCTGGTGCAGGCGGCGGTATTAAGGAAAGCCGGGTCATAACTCATCAATCCAAAATCATCCGCGTCCGTTTTTATCTGCCGTAGATCGATGGCTTTGATCGTCCCATTTTGAATTGCGAGGTCATAGCTTTGCCCGGTCCGATTGTNNGTCAAAGACTGGCGTTCGGCTTTCAAATTTGACGGCGCCTCGGCCTGGGCGATTTCGGAGGAAGCGCTTTTCTGGGGGTTCATACTTCGGCCTCGTAAAATTTTCAAGCGCGCCCGAGGGCACACCCTCATCATCAATGTACACCATCTGGCGCGTTGGGTGGAAATCGACGTCGAATCCAGAGTGACTGGAAGCCCCAATGTGTCATGACACGGGAGCTGCCATCAATGGGGGTCATGTAGTAACCGATCACTAGAAATCCGGAGCGGTCGCGCCACCGTCGTCCAGGTTCTAGATTTGCTGAGTTTTTGCTCGGCAAAGCCTATCGTAGGGATTTCTTGCCCCGGAAGATGATCCGCTCAACTGGCTGGAGCCAACGTGAAGCGCCCCTAGTCAGAGATCAAAAGCGGCCAAGGGAGTGCGTTGCGAGGTGATGAAAAGCTGCCCGTGAAATCTTGCTCCCTCCGGACGGCGATCCAGCGCCTCTTCGGCGCACAGGCGCACCAGATGCGGGTTGTTGTTATGTTCCGAAATATGGGCGAGCACTAAGTAGCGCGCCTGTCCGTCGAAGCTCTCAGGGTCAGCCAGATATTCGCCCACCACATGATTGGAAAGATGCCCGGTACGGCTCATTACTCTTTGCTTGACGAACCACGGATACGGCCCCACTTTCAGCATGTCCAAATCATGATTGGATTCCAGAATTAGACAATCGGCTTCGCGCAGGTGCTGTTTCACCAGTTCGGGCAAATAACCCAAGTCAGTAACAATAGCAACTTTTACGCCATTAGCTCGCACGGTGAATCCCACTGGATCGGCGGCGTCATGAGGTACCGCGAAGGGCGTGATTTCCAAGTCGCCCACGGTAAACCGCTCACCGGCGCGAAAATGTTCAACGCGCCCGCTGAATTTCTTAGCGGTGCTTTCCGGCAACGCTCTCAGAAATCCACTGTGAGCTTCCTCGGTTAGCCATGCCACCGAATTCCATTCGCGCAGGAGCTGGGGCAAGCCGCCGCAATGGTCAAAATGTTCGTGGGAAATTATAATTGCGTCCACGTGTGCGGGTGGGCGGCCTAGAGCATCATATCGCCGAAGAATCTCGCGTCGGCCGATGCCGGCATCAAGGAGAAGACGGGTCTGCTCGGTTTCAACCAGTGTTNNTGACCGGCTGGCTGATGATCGCAAATGCGGCTCCTGCCGTCAATGAAATCCTTTAAGGATTCCTCCGCAGCGGCACGGTTAATCTTTGAATGCGCTTCGGTATTGCTTGCGGCTAGCGCGGTATCGTAGGCTGGAATCGCGAAACAGATAAGATTTGCCTCGAATGTCGTCCGATCACTCACAAATCGACGCGCTCCCACCGACTTTTGGGACTTTGCGTCCGCCGGAGAGCACCAGTCGCGGCCGCTATGTGCTGGTTNNTTTCTTTATTGGGTCCTCCATGACTTCCATCCAGCCAAAGCGTGGCGCGAAGTGCGCAATGCCGACTGGCGATGGGTCGGGCTTGGCATATTTTTCGATGTTGTCGGGTATATTTTGCAGGCTATTCGCTGGCGCTGGCTGCTTGAGCCCTTTCGAAAGGTGCGGCTGGCTCATGC
>PKXT01000037.1 GCA_003133505.1 Acidobacteriota bacterium | reverse complement strand
TCCACGCTCACACCGGATGTGTAGCCGTCGGGAATTTTCAGCGTCAATGGCCCGTCCTCCGTCCTGGCGTCCAATCCCCCGCCTTCCCAGCGTGACCCGGTAAGGTGGACCGATATGGGGCCGTTGTGCGCGTCCAGGTGGAAATCGCCGGACTTGCCGGAGACATCAATGGGGCCATTTTCGGTGTGCGCAGGTACCTGGCCGCCGCAATCCTCCAGCGAAATTGGGCCATTATGTGAGTTTGCATCAATCGAGCCTGAAATCCCGTGCACGCCGATCTCGCCGTTCTCCGTCTCCATCTGCATTACAGCGCCGCGCGGTGCCTGCACGATAAAGAGGACTGCCCACGGATCATCGCCGAGGGGGTCCTGCGAAGCTACCGAGCCATCGCTGGCGGATACCGAAATCCGTCCCACTCTGCTGTGGGCATCGGATTCCGAGCCACCGCTTGCGGCCTTACAAGCCTTAATCTGGTACTCGGCGCGGTCCCATCCGTGAACGATGATTCCGCCGTTATTCCCGGGGCGCACGGAAAGGCGCGATGCGTCCTTGCGGGTCAGCGTGAAATCCTGTTCATCACGTGCGACTGGCTGGCCGGAAAAAGGAATCTTCACTTGGTTGCAATCGGTGGCGTTGTTGTCATCACCGGTGGAAATGCTGATGCTGTGGTCGTGCGACCCTGTATTGGCCAGTCCGCAACCGAAAAGCGCCAGAGTTGAAATGGATGCGAAAAGCAGACGATAAGAATTCATGTGAGTGCTTCCTGCGGGAGCGGCGAATAACGCTTTCCGGCGCATAGAGCTTTGCGGACTCATCTTCGCGTCCCGCGGTGATATACGCCAAGGTGATGAGAGAAGTTCCCAGAACAATTGCTAAATGCGGACGGGGGAAAATGTTGGAATGTGCTCAGAATTTTTGCATGACTCTCTGCATTCCGCGAGCGTTGGGGCTCATACCCAACCAAGCGCCAAGGCTATAGGTAATCCCTGCGTAGGCCGGCATGGAATAGCGAATTTGATAGATTGCCCTATACCAATCGCCGAAATTCCCAGACTTTCTGATATCACGGAGGTGAAATCCCCCGCCAAAGAAATGGCCGAATGCCGTCCGGAAGTCGCTGTCCCAGATTATGGTGGGATATATCCTTGGACCAAAAAATACGAAGGCGACAATCAGGATGAAGACGGGAATTATCCAGACTTATTGAGCTGCTCGATGCTGGAGCTTTGCGTTGATCATCATGGCGACTACGCCGGGACCAAGCTGAACAGCAGCAGATGGGAAACGAGCATCTGCGTTGAAAATATGACTGAGAGCTGACTGTCGTGTTGCAGGTGAATTCTCGCGACAAACCAATCCAGGAAATCGGGCGTAGACCTTATGATTTCATATAAGACAAATAAATGAATTGCGTGCCGAACGATGGGCGCAAAACGGGCCGCGCTATAGTCAATGCTTCTTGTGCCGAGACGGCTCTCCAGTTTTGTGCTGGAAATTGCCGAGGCGTTCCAGGATGGCGCCGCCNNGCTACCAACCTCCGCCGGGGGTACGAATTTGGGCAACAACATGCCTGACTCGCCCACATCATAGTTGTGCCGAGATGATGGCGAACGCTTCACGACCGGGGCCCAATGTTTTTGCGAAGGAGACTGTCGCCTGTGGGTTGTCGTTAAGGAGTCCGCATGAGACGTATCCACGTTTCCGATACAGAGCTATGACAACTTTCAGATCATCATAGCTATCAAGGTAGATCCAACGCAGACCCTTGCCGCGGGCGAAGTCCTCCTGACCGTCCAGCAGCTTGTCCGCAATGCGATGCCCACGGGCTATCGGCTGTATATAGAGACGCTTGCATTCCCCAGCGAACGGAATGGAGCCGAGCTTTCTCAGGACGACACACCCAACAGCCTTTTCATCCAGATAGGCGAGCCACACGCCCGAACCGGGTCGTCGGTGATTTTCTGGATCGCTTCGGGGGTATCCCGCTGGACGACGGTAACCGCCTCGTAATACTCCTACAGCAATCGAATCGCGTCGTCGTTGGTTTTGGACAACCGAACGATTCGAACGGAGCGCCCTCTAGGTCCACTCAGGATGGAGCGAATCTTTCGAAAGCGAATCAAGCAGGACATCACGGTCAGTGGAATTGACGTTAGCCAGCAGCCCCGGGTTTTTCCGTTTGGCCATGAAGGCTCCTCGCGCATAATATACATTAGTTTGCGATTGCCGTAACGACGCTTCCCGTGGTGTGGCAAACATTTGCCGATAACCGCGGGTAATGCAAAGGAAAAATTTGTGTCAATATTATTGGCTGCTGAATTGACGGATGCGAGGCGCGCGTACGGCGCCACTGTTTACATGTTTCCCTCTTGGCTTTACTGGATTTTCGTTGGCTTAATCGCCGGGTGGATTACCGGCCACCTGATGCGCGGCCGAGGCTTCGGCTGCTTCGGCGATACGATTCTAGGGCTGATTGGAGCGGTGGTTGGCGGCTGGATATTCATGCGGCTGGGCATCGTGACGTATAGCTTCATCGGCAGCGTTGCGGCCGCCACTGTCGGCGCCGTAATTCTCGTCGCCATTGCCCGCCTCTTTTCGAGCCACGACTAGAGCGTCTGCGCGACACGTCTGCCTGCACTCCTTTCCCGAAAGTATCTATCGTGTGGCCGCGNNATCCCCGTGACCGGAGGAGCCTGATTTCCGGGCGTTCCTAGAATCTCCGCGCGCATTGACCGCGGGGGATGGCATGAGCCACATGAAAGGAGGAATATTCTTGTGTTTGCTCAAGTGATGCTTACTTTCGATCAATTGACGGTAACCAACGCCATTGGTGCGATTGCAGCTCTCGGGACCGCAGCCTTCGGCCTGGTGGATACAACCAAGTTTTTCAATGGCGGAGTTTCGCGCTGCGGTTTCAGCAAAGTCAAAGGAGTCATTCAGGCTTTCTTCGGCAAGGACGCGTCTGAGGATGCCAGGGTCACGTCTCCACTGGACTTCGGGCCCATGCTGAATACATTGCGCGCCAACTGGCTGAATGGCAACAACCTCGATGCTCAGAAAGCCATCGCCAAATCGCTTCTCAAATTACGTCTCAGCGCGGCAAACGCCGCTGATTATTCGGCCGCGACAGGAATGGACGCGGGCATCCTGGCAACAATTGCCGGCAAAATTTCCAGGGCCGAAAGCCTGTCTTCGACGGAAATGGATGCCTTCGGGCGCTTCGACCTGACGTTAACTACGTTGCTCGACCAAGGATACCAGCGCGCCGACCAGATCTACCGAAACTCCGCGAAGTTCCTGGCGGCAGTCTTTTCCGTCGTGATTGCGGTGTTTGGAGGCTACATTCTGCACAACTCAGCCGTCCAAACAGTCGCACCGGCCGCCGGAGCTGCCGCNNCGGCTGCACTGCCGTATTGGGGTTCCCCAAATATGTGGAAGTCATTTGTGATCGGCCTTCTCGCCACGCCGCTCGCGCCCGTCGCCAAGGATTTGAGCACCGCCATTATTGCCGGCGTACAAGCCGTGCAGTCCATCGGGAAATAACATGACATATTTTCTGAATACGCGCACAAGCGCCGTCGGGGGCGACGTCGCCAGCCAGGTCACTGTCCTGCAGGTGACCAACATCAACATTGCCACGGGCGCGCCGCCTCCTGCGATGACCATTGTTTCCCCCGCTAATCTGGTGCGCGATATCAACGGGAAGAATGTGTTTCTCGGCACGCACGGCTTTCTGGTGAATCAGGCGGACGGAATATTGAGTCTCGGGAACTGGGGAACTTTGCTCCAGCTTAGCGGTTCCAGCATTTTCGTCGGAATTCTCTGGCCCGGCGATTCGGCCTGGCTGGGCGCGCTCTGCTATCCCGCTGAGGGCCAGCACGCCATCCAGGCGGGAAATCTCCTTTCAAAATTTATTGACGCGTATTTTGGCGGCGCGGCGAGCGTGGCGTTTGCCTCGCACAGCCTGGGCGCGCGAGTGCTGCTACAGACGGTCGCGGGCCTCTCTACGCATATCAAGCAAATCACTTTGATGGCCGGGGCCATTAACGATGACTGCCTGGTGAAGGAGTACTCTGCCGCCGCGCAAAAAGTGCCCAGAATCTCCATCCTGGCATCCGCGAAAGATGACGTCCTCGCGGCCGCTTTCCCTATCGGCAACATCTTCGAAGGCATTATTGATTCCAGCCACCCGTATTGGGACTCCGCGATTGGACGCAAGGGGCCAAGCACTCCCATTCCGTCAAGCATTCAGGGGCCGTGGCAGATACCCGACGACTGGAAGTATGGCCATCACCATTACATTGAAAAGGATCCCGAGCCGAACCCTCCGATTACCGCGCCGCAGGATGTCCCTGCGCAAGGCACGCCGCCTCCGCGCCCGGACAAATGGCAGCCGGCATGGTCGGCGGCACTCGTCTCCACGCGCGCAAAATAAGACATCCGCTTCGCCATTGGCGGCGTGCCAGCCCCAGAAATGCCAGGCCAACACGCGCCGCGGTGAGCCGTTGCGCCCGTCCCGATATGATAGCATGGCAGGATTGAAAATCGAGGGACATAAAACGTGAACCAAGAATCATTATGGGCCATTCCCCTTGGAGGATTGGGGGAATTTGGCATGAACATGCTCGCCCTGCGCTACGGCGACAACATCCTAGTAATTGACGCCGGGATGATGTTCCCCGAAGCGGAATTGCTGGGCGTAGACGTGGTAATCCCCGATATTACCTATCTAAAGCAGAATCGCGCGATGGTGCGCGGCATCGTGCTCACTCATGCGCACGAAGACCACATCGGCGCGGTTTCCTATATTCTGCGCGATCTGAACGTGCCCATTTACGGCACGCGTTTCACCCTCGAATTAGTGCGCCGACGCCTCGACGAGCACGGCCTCCTGGACCAGGCCAAGCTCAACGAAATCAAAGCGGGCGGCACGCTGCAAATCGGGCCGTTTGGGCTGGAATTTATCCATGTGACACATAGTACGATTGATTGCGTCGCGCTGGCCATCCGGACGCCTCTTGGCATCATCATCCATACCGGCGATTTCAAAATTGACACCACGCCCATTGACGGAATTCCCTTCGATCTTCACGCTTTCGCGCGTTACGGCCAGGAAGGGGTGCTGGCGCTTTTCAGCGACAGCACCAACGTGGAGCGGCCGGGATTCACCCCCTCGGAACGGGCGGTATGGCCGCGACTGGAAGAATTAATTCGCTCGTCACCCCGCCGCGCCATTGTCACCTGCTTTGCAAGCTCCATCCACCGCATTCAACAAGTGATGGATATCGCCGTGGAATCCGGCCGCAAGATTGGCATAGTTGGACGCTCCATGCAGAACAATGTGGAAACCGCGCACAGCCTGGGATTTCTCCGCATTCCCGACGGCAGCATGGTGCGGGGACAGGATCTGCGCACATTCGATCCCAAGCGCTTGGTGATCCTCGTGAGCGGCAGCCAAGGCGAACCCATGTCGGCGCTTTCACGGCTGGCGGTGGATAATCACCGCCTCTTCAGCATTCACGAACGCGATACGGTGGTGATTTCCGCGCGCCTGATTCCAGGCAATGAGAAGGCCATCTTCCGCTTGATTGATCATTTGTTCCGGCGGCAAGTTGTCGTGTATTACGAGGGAAATCCCTCCGCGCCGATTCACGTTTCCGGCCATGCCAGCCAGGAAGAAATGAAGAT
>PKXT01000117.1 GCA_003133505.1 Acidobacteriota bacterium | reverse complement strand
CAAGATGAACGAGGAGCGCATCCGCTACTGGCTCGGCCATGGCGCGCAACCCAGCGATACTGTCCGGAGCTTCCTGCGCAACCAAAAGATTGTCTGAGCGTTCCCTACAGCGGCCTGATGTTAATGGCGACAACCAATATCAAGTTGTGCCCAAAATTGATTCTGAACGGGTCAGCATCGCCCGCATCGTTCGGCCCCATGGCCTGCGCGGAGAAGTCGCGGCCGAGATTCTTACCGGCTTTCCTCAGCGGTTATTATCCCTCGAAAGCGTTTGGCTGTGGGATGGCACCCAAGAGTTGCGCGATGTGGAAGTACGTTCCTGCCGGTTGACCACCAGCCGGGGCGGCCAAGCCCTCTTTCAATTTTCTCATTGTAATTCCATTGAAGACGCGCAAGCCCTGGTCGGTTGGCACGTGCAAATTCCCCTGTCTGAACGCCTCCCGCTGGCCAGCGGCCAGTACTACATAACTGACTTGGAGGGATGCGCCGTTCGCGAAGAAGGCGGCCTTGCATTGGGCGAAGTTGCCCACGTCCAGGAAACGGGCGACAAGGTAATGGGAACGCCGGTGCTGCTCGTCCAAAGCGGAAAACAAGAATTGCTGATTCCACTGGCTGCGGAGATCTGTGTTCGTATTGATCTGGCAGCACGCGAAATTGTAGTGAGACTTCCCGACGGTCTCCGCGAGTTGAACGCCCCCAAGCCGCCCAACTCCGAATTGTCCGACCCGAAATTGCCGGACCCTGGAATGCCTGAGCCTAAAGTGCTTGAGGCAAAGGTTACCGACCCGAAGCTGAATGAATTTTCCGACCCGAAAATTTAGGTGTGTTGGGGCTAGCTGAAAATCTCACAATGCGTGCGTTTGCCCAAGGCATCCGAACCCTTCCAATGCGATTCGACATTATCACGATATTTCCCGAATTTTTCTCAGGCCCGCTTGACTGGGGCGTTATGCGTCGCTCCCGCGCCGCGAGTATCATCCAGACGGAAATTCANNCCCACGACCGCCATCGCACCGTCGATGATCGCCCGTTCGGCGGCGGCGAAGGCATGGTGCTCAAACCCGAGCCGCTCTTTGAAGCTGTGGAGTCCGTGCTAGGGCCGGCTGGAGCCGAAGAACGCACTTCCACTGCCGTCATTCTGCTTTCGGCATCGGGGAAAGCATTTCGCCAAGCGAGGGCCGCGGCGCTATCCCGGCTGAACAGGATCATTCTGCTCTGCGGACGCTATGAAGGCGTTGATGAGCGGGTTGCCGAACACCTGGTGGATCACGAATTGTCAGTGGGCGATTTTGTGATGTCGGGCGGGGAACTGGGCGCGGCAATAATTATGGATGCCGTAACGCGGCTTCTCCCCGGCGCGTTGGGGAATGAAGATTCTACCCGCAACGAATCATTCCATACGGCCGATGCGGAGCATGCTGGCACAGTTGAATCAGCCGCTGGCTTGGTCTCCGACGCCAACCAGCCGGTCACTCCGCCGTACGCCGCAAAGATTGCCTGGCCAGCAGGGACGCGGTCTCCCGCCGAGACTTCGCGCGGTATTCTGGATTTTCCGCACTTTACCCGCCCGCAGGTCTTTCGCGAGTGGGAGGTCCCGCCGGTGCTGCTAAGCGGCGATCACCAGCAAATACGCCGCTGGCGGCGATGCGCGGCTCTCGCGAAAACACTGAGAAATCGCCCGGACTTACTGTCCGATGTCCCGTTGACCAGAGAAGACGCAGCTTTTTTAACAGAATTGGCTACTGAGACTGGAGAGGAAAAACAGTCAGCTTGAAGTCTGGCCAGGGCGGGCTGAACGTCGCGCTAACAGAGCGATCGTAAGTCCCACAAATACAGTGTGTGAGAGCAGCTGATCGAGCAACTCAATCGGCGGCATGTCGGTTGTCCTCTGCCGTACGGCCGATAGGGGTATTACTACTCTTTGCATGAAAAAAAACAAACCCATCCCAAATACCGGCCCGCACAGAAAAGGCCTTCGCAGAATTGCCGGAAATTGAAAGCTAGCGGCGTAATAGAAGGCCGCGGCCCCGAAGGCTACGACAAAGTGCAGTGCGATCCCAAGAGCCACGGTTCGCCAACCGCCATAAAAGGACTGCACCCCCAGCAGGCCGCTGGCAATGAAATGAAAAAGCGCGGATGGTTTTACGCCGTCAACCAAACCGTAAAAAAGGACAGCGTCCATTCCATCAAGCACGCCTGCCGTCAGGCCTCCAAACGCCACGGTGCCAACGAACGTTGGCCTGCCGAATCCGCCTATAGGTCTAGGTGACAAGTGCTTCGTTTTGCCTGTAGGTTCAATAGCGCTATGATGTTATGAACTTCCGAAATGCCGCCTAGCACTCAACCGAATGAGAACTGGGACGGCTCCGGACTGGCCATCCATGCGTCTGGCCCAGGGAATGGGTTTGTTCAAAGGGCCGCCATGGGGTAGGCAAAAACCCTGCTTTGCGGTACGATATTCCTTCAACACATCACAATGGAGCTGGCCCGACTAAGCGGGTCCGCGGGGAAATTTCGTCATGAGTCGCATTGTTGAAAAAACGCAGGAGCCCTATCTTAAGAAAGACCTTCCGGTGTTCAAACCCGGCGATACCATTAAGGTGCATGTGCGCCTCAAGGAAGGCGAGGGCGATAAAGAGCGCATTCAGCCCTTCGAGGGCGTGGTCATTAGCCGCAGAGGGCGACTCGCCTCCGCAACTTTTACCGTCCGCCGCGTGAGTTACGGGGTCGGCGTGGAAAGAATTTTTGCTGTTCACTCCCCGATGATCAGCTTGATAGAAATCATGCAGCAGGGCCGTGTCCGCCGCGCCAAACTCTATTATCTGCGCGGACTAAAAGGCAAAGCAGCTCGTGTCAAGCGCGTGGACCGTCTCGATACCAGGACCAAGGCGCCCGCCAAGTCCTCCTAATATTTGCAAAAGGGGCTTCCTTCATAAATTACTCAGGGACGCAACGATTTTTTGCCGAGCGCGTTTTTCTGTTTCGGCAAGATTGATTGGACGTCGCATTTGCGAAATTATTCTGACTGCCTTTCTTCGCAACGTGTTAAAATCCGCGACGATGTATCGTCTTTGCTCCTCGCGTTACGAACGCGCCGCGCGCCAACGTGGTTGGCAGCGTATCGCCGGGATTGACGAAGTGGGCCGGGGCTCGCTGTTTGGCCCAGTAGTGGCCGCCGTGGTGGTCTTGAATCCCAAGCGGCGCATTGTGGGCCTCGACGATTCCAAGAAACTCACCGCCGCCCGCCGCGAGACACTTGCCGATCGCATCCGGGAACATGCATTGGCCTGGGCCACTGCTGAAATTGAGGCCAGCCGGATTGACGCCTGGAATATTTATCAGGCCAGCCGTCAGGCCATGCAAGCGGCGCTCGCCCAGTTGACTCCAGCGCCTGATTTTTTGTTGATTGACGCCATGAAATTAGCGGTCTCCACCGAACAGCAATCCCTTATTCACGGCGATGCCCGTTCGGTTTCCATTGCAGCTGCTTCTATCGTGGCCAAGGTAACTCGCGACCGCCTAATGCGCGATTTTGATTCTGTTTATCCCCGCTACGGGCTCGCCAGAAACAAGGGCTATTCCACCGTGGAACATCTTGCCGCATTGCAGGAGTTTGGCCCGTCGCCACTACACCGTTTTTCATTTTCCCCCGTTCGCGAAGCCATTTGCTGGGGCGCCGCGGCCACCCAGCCGCCCTTGCCCCTGGGAATTGGAACATAGCCTCGAATGTCTTTTCGCACAGGCGCTGAACAATAATGCAGCGGGCATTCCGGGTTTTATTGCTGCTCGCATGGCTCGAAATGGGCCTGTTGCTGGTCCTGCTGCCGTGGTCCGCTTTCTGGGATAGGAATTATTTCTTGAATCGGTATCCGGCGCTGNNGCGCTGATCCTTTTCGCGCTTAACCCATACATCCGCGGCATTATTTCAGGCCTGGGCGTCGTGAATTCCTTCATGGCCGTTGATGCCTTTCGTCGCCATGGTCCCGTTACCACTCCTCCCGAATAAGTTTCCTAAGCCCATCCTTTGTTATGTTACCGATAGCCGTGCGCTCGGCCATCGCGGCTCCGGCGAAACCGTGGATGATACCGCGAATCAAGTGCTGGACGTCGTGCGCGAATGCGCTGCNNCGGGAGAAACATTTGCCTGCGCGAGAATTGGTTTGTCTGGCGCGAGAAGCGAGCGCGATTGCCCGAGCGGCATGCACGACCATGCGAATAATTATCAATGGCCGCTTGGATGTTGCCGTCGCTGTGGGCGGAGATGGCATTCATCTGGGTGCGGAATCCCTGCCAGTCGAAAGTGTATTTAAGTGGCGCTCTACGGCGAACCATGACGCTAAACCTAAATCTAATCGAGCGGGTGGCGCGGGCGCCAAAATCGCGCCGGATTTTCTAATTGGGGTTTCTTGCCACTACTTGGATGAAATCCAGCAAGCCGAAATTGCCGGCGCGGACTACATTTTCTTTGGGCCCATTTTCCCTACGCCTTCAAAGAAACGCTACGGGCCGCCGCTGGGTTTGGAAAAGCTTGCCGAAGCCTGCGGCAGATCGCATCTGCCAGTGCTGGCCATCGGCGGCATCACCCCCGAAAACGCCGGCGAATGTTTGCGGGCCGGAGCATCGGGCATCGCCGCCATCCGTCTCTTCCAGAAAGCTCGTGACCTGCGCGGCGTTATTGACCATTTGCACCAGCTCCAATAAAGCGAGCGCTCTCTTCAGAGCAATGGCCTGAAGGATAGGGTCAAAACCGGTTATGAGGTCTGATCATTGGAGCCTCGGTTGGTACTGCCGCTATTCAAGAAAAAGCGTTCCAAAGTACGTCGCCCGTTCTCGCGATCCCCAGTGACCAGGTAGGTAAGCATTGCACCCTGGAAGAGTTGGAGTGCCGATTCCACCAGCGTCCCATCGGGCGAGAACTCAAGCAGTAGATTTATCCAGATGCGCCACTGCTTCTCGTAAAATTCCTTCGCCCGTTTCGAGCCACTCCACGCGCGGCGCGTCAGGTCCATGGTGAGCAATAAGACTCCGCGCGCTTTCGGATGCGTGGTTCGTTGCCAAAGTGTGGCCAGTACTTCTGGCAAGGATGTCCCTGGAGGGAACGAGTCCGCGCGAAATTGTGCCCGGAGGCTTTCTTCCAAACGAACCATAACCGCCCGTTCCAATGGTTTTTTTCCGCCGAAATAGTGAATTAACATTCGCTTGCTGCTTTCAATCGTGGCAGCCAGCCTGTCTAGGCTCAGATCCAACGTCCCAGCCTCGATGAACACCGCCAAACTCGCTTCCAGCATGCGATCCCGTGTTGTGTATCGCTGTTGTTTCTTAGTTTGCCTCTTCATGAACCATATGGTACAATTTATTGATGTACCACGTGGTACATCAATGCCAATGGGAGAATCGTTGATGAAATCAAATGACAACATGCTGTTCTTTTTGTTTGGAGTTGTGTTTTGGATCGTTGGCACACTGGCCTACAGAATGCGCGGCACGTTCGTATTTGAGAGCGGTAGCGTGCGCTACTGGGTCAACTTTGTGGTAATTCCGATTGTTTCCACCGCGATTTGCATCGTGTTATTGAAGGCGCGCCACATCCCCGCCCACAAGTGGGCTGAGGCGTCTCTTCTTATCGCGCTGCCCGGGATGTTCGGAGAGGCCGCCATTCTTTCAAGCTTCACAACATTCATGCCACGCATGCATGCCGAGAGCGGCGGGAAATATGGAGCATTTTTGTTTGCGAGCTACGCTCTTCTGCTGACGGTGGCCGAAATTGTGACGTTAAAAGCGTGAGGGATAATGCAGTGGCGAGAGCCGTAGCCGCTTCCTAACGCGAAAATAACGAATCCGAGCCTAAGCGCCCAGCCACTGGCCGAATGGTCGCCACGATTCGACGTGATCGCATGCCACTTTCAGCCCCGCGGTTATCGGGATCGCCAATAGCAGGCCGATTGCGCCCCACAGCCATCCCCAGAATAGCAGTGAAATCGTCAGTGCCACGGCGTTTAGATGCAACCGGCGGCCAATAAATGCTGGAAACAGCACATTCGCGCTGATCAGATGGAATGCGGTCAGCATCACCGCCGTGCCTATGAAGATGCCTGGAGTTGCAAATTGCCCAAGGCCAATTACGAACGGCGGAATCCATGCGAGCGGCAACCCAATATACGGGATGATATTCAGGACTCCGGAAATCAATGCGATCATAAAAGGGAAATTGAATCCCATGTACCAGAAAAAACCCCAACTGGCGGCTACGAGAACTGCGCAAACCAATAGGATGCCGATAACGTATCCTCGCAGCATCGTACTAAGTTCTTCCAGAGCGTGTTCCGCGTCTGATCGGTGCTGAAGCGGGAACAGCTTTATGGTTGCGTACCACACTTGGCGTTTGGCGGCGAGCATGAAAAATACCAGGAACGGTATAAACGTCATCCCCATGAGAAGGGGATATACAGATTGGAGCCGCTCGAACAATACTTCTCGAACGGGGTGGGCCGGCTGCTCTACCTCGATCACTGGCCGCCGGGACTTGGGCGCCGCCGGGGTAATTTCGTTCACCCTCGCCTCAAAACTTGACAGGTGTTTGTCAATGGCGCCCACCGCTTTGCTAATCGGCGCGCGATAAAGGGGCCAGTCGCGGCCAAACTCATCAGCGCGCTCCATTAAAACCCAGCATACGGCCCCAATCGCGGTTAGAGTGACCAGTACCATAATCAGGGAAGCCAGGCCCCGGGGCAGATGGATTTTTTCCAGTGCATTTACGGCCGGATCGAGAAAATAGGCCAAGAGAATAGAAACGAGAATCGTGACCACAACGCTGGCGCCCAGATAACAGAAACCGAGTACCACGCCGGCAGCCACGATTTTCTGGCTGGGCGTGCTGGCGACGCGATATTTTGTGATGCCGTCAGGCATGTATTTTCGCAGCTTTGTACCGAGGCATCGTATTATAACCACGTTGTAGCGCGTAACGCGCGCGGAAGCTGGAAAGATGTTTCCTCGGCCGATGTTCTTGCCATATTTATATTCGGGAATGACGCGGGGAATGAAGGGGCCATGCACCCGTGGTGGGCTTTTGCGGAATAGATTGAAATATTGACTTGGGTCCGATGACAAAAAAACTCTTTGGTACCGACGGCATGCGAGGCGTACCTCGATTGTTTCCGCTCGATGAAGAGACACTGGCGAAGCTGGGACGAGCGCTAGGGGAATATTTGCGGGCGCATGAGCCTACATCCGAAGTCCCGGGGCCGGAGGTTCTCTTGGGAATGGATACGCGAGAATCCGGGCCATGGATCGCCGAGCAGTTTTCTCGCGGGTTGCTGGCTGCGGGATGTTCTGTGATTTCCGCTGGTGTAATTCCGACGCCGGGCGTGGCATGGCTGGTTCGACAGCGGGGATTTTCCGCTGGTGTGGTAATTTCCGCGTCACATAATCCCTTTAGCGATAACGGCGTGAAGTTGTTTTCACCACGAGGAAGGAAGTTCGCAGATGCGGTGGAAGCTGAGTTTGAAAGCGGGATGGAATCGCAGGCTGTTACCGCTGCGCCCCTCTCTGTCGAAATAGCGGAGCAAACGGGACTGGCTGCCGAATATCTGGATTTATTGCGCGCGGGCAAACTTGCGGGCGCAGATTTTAGCGGGTTGCGAATCGTTCTCGATTGCGCGAATGGCGCGGCAAGCTCGCTGGCGCCGAATCTCTTTCGTTCGCTGGGCGCCGAAGTCGTTGCCATCCACAATCAACCCAACGGCCAAAACATTAATGACAATTGCGGTTCGCTTCATCCCGAGGAAATGCAGGCGCGTGTGGTGGAAAGCGGAGCAGCACTGGGTGCGGCGTTCGATGGCGATGCGGACCGCGTGGTTCTTTGCACCGGTACGGGCCGACGCGTGGATGGCGATGGAATATTGCTGGGCATGGCGCGATACATGCGCAAGACCGGGACACTGAAGGGCTCGACGATTGTGGGCACCACAATGGCGAATTTGGGATTGGAGAGGGCATTGGCCGCGGATGAGTTGAGCCTGACACGAGTGCCTGTGGGCGACCGGTACGTGCTCGAAGAAATGCATCGCATCGGCGCCAACTTGGGCGGCGAGCAATCGGGCCACATTATCTTCCTGGACGACGCGAGCACAGGCGACGGCATGTTGACGGCGGTGAAAATGGCCTCCCTTGTGGCCCTAACCGGGTCGCTGGATGACCTGGTGGCGGACTTAANNCCGCAGACGATAGTGAATGTTCGCGTGCAGACCAGGCTTCCGCTCGAAGCTACTCCTGGGGTTGCCGAAGAAGTGCGCCGCGCTGAAGAAGCGCTCGGTGACCGGGGACGGATTGTTCTGCGATATTCGGGTACCGAACCACTGGCCCGGGTAATGGTGGAAGGGGAAAACGAGGAAGATGTGCAACGCTGGGCCAGCGCGATTGCCTGCGCCATTCACAATGCTATCGGGGCGTGAGGGGTTACGGGCTTTATCTGCCTCCCGCTTTCCGCCGAAGGATAGGCCAAGGCTTAATGCCTGAAATTTCCTCGCATTTGAGTTAACGGTCATTCCGAATTCGCCTTGGCGGACGAGGAATCTGCTTTTNNGACGCAGCAGGAATTCACGTGGTGATGCTAAATCCACTTCAGCGCGGGCATCTTCCACGCGCTGGCCGTCCATTTCAACCGCGCCCTGCTTGATAAGCCGCTCGGCTTCAGCGCGCGATGGCGCGAGCTGCAATTCCACTAGCAGCGCAACCAGCCGTTTGGTCGGTCCGCAGGGCACAGTCATTGTGGGCGCTTGTTCGGGTGCCTGACGGTCGCGAAAGACGCGACGAAACTCCTCCTCCGCTTCTCGAGCCGCCTTCGAGCCATGAAAGCTCGTAATAATGCGCTCAGCCAGCGCAGTTTTGGCTTCCATGGGATGCTGGCTGCCAGCGCGCACTCCTTCTCTAAGACTCTCGATTTGGGCCGGCGGGAGGTCGGTGAGCAACTCGTAGTAGGGCCACATCATTTCATCGCTGAGCGACATTAGTTTGCCGAAAATCTGCGCGGGCGGCTCCGTGATCCCAATGTAATTCCCCAGGCTTTTGGACATTTTTCTCGCGCCATCAAGGCCCACGAGGATCGGCATGGTCATAATGGTTTGCGGAGTCTGCTCATATTCGCGTTGGATTTCGCGTCCCACCAGCAAGTTGAACTTTTGCTCAGTGGCGCCCAGTTCCACGTCCGCATGTAGTGCGACGGAATCGTAGGCCTGCATCAATGGGTAGAGCAATTCGTGCACTGAGATGGGCTTATTGGCGTTAAGGCGCGAACGAAAGTCTTCCCGCTCCAGCATTCGCGCGAGCTGATAGTGCGCGCAGAGCCGGATAACGTCTTCGGCCGTAAGTTTGCCGAGCCATTCGCTGTTATAGCGCACCTCGGTACGCGTGGGATCCAGAATTTTGTACACCTGGTTAAGATAGGTTTGGGAATTGGCTTGCACCTGCTCGCTGGTGAGGGGAGGACGGGTTTCGGATTGTCCGCTCGGGTCTCCAATCATGGCGGTGAAGTCGCCAATCAGGAAAATTGCGGTGTGGCCCATGTCCTGAAAGTGTTTCAGCTTGCGCAGAACGACCGTGTGGCCGAGGTGGATATCGGGCGCGGTGGGGTCGATGCCGAGCTTGACGCGCAGCGGGCGGCCGAGCGCGAGCTTGCGCTCGAGCTCCCCGCGCGGCAGCACCTCGGCGGCGCCGCGCGCGAGCTCGGAGGCCGTCGCCGCCAATGGTCCCGTCATCGGGCCAATGCTAGACTGCCCCCCGGCTGTCGGGCCGGATCGCCGCCCGGACGGTCGGAGCGCGCGGCCGGGTCCGACATCGCCGGCGCCCGCTCGCCTCGCGACGGTTGGCAGATGACTGACGACGATCTAACCGGACACGTGGGTACTGTCACCGCCGACCGGGTCGAGGCGGTGCTCGCGCCGGCGGTTCGCCGTCGTCGCCGCCGAGGCCTCTTCCGGCGCGAGAAGCGCTACAACCGCCGCATCCGCTGGTGGCGGGTGATCGCGATCGTCGTGCCGCTCGGGTTCCTCGCCGTGATCTCGACGATCTTCGGCATGGTGCTCGCCTTCGAGCCACAGATCGGGCCGCTCGTCACAAGCCTCAAGGTGCGCTACTCCGAGGGCGCCAACTCGATCATCTACAGCGCCGGCTCCGACCCGACGCAGCTCGCGGTCCTCAGCGACCACAACCAGTTCTTCCTCGAGAGCGTGCCGCTTGACTCGATCATCGCCCACGCGGTCATCTCGGTCGAGGACAAGCGCTTCTACACCGAGCCCGCGATCGACTACCGCAGCGTCGCGCGTGCGCTGGTCGCCGACGTCTTCGGCAGCGGCGGCACGCAGGGGGCCTCGACGATCACCGAGCAGTTCGTCAAGACCGCGCTCGGCCAGGGACAGGCATCCGACCGGACGCTGATCGAGAAGGTCAAGGAGGCCTTCACCGCCTTCCAGCTCACGCACCTGTGGAGCAAGGACAAGATCCTCACCGAGTACCTCAACACCACCCCCTTCGGCGTCGCCACAGGCGTCGAGGCGGCCGCGGAGGCGTGGTTCGGCAACGATCCGAACTCGAACCTCTACGGCTGCGGACGCGACCCCTCCAACAGCAACCCGGCCAGCCTCTGCGTGACCGGGCTGAACGCCGACGAGGCCGCCCTGCTGGCGGGCATCATCGACTCCCCGGGCACCTACGTGCGCCAGCTCGTGACCGAGCCCCAGCTCGTCTACGAGCGCCGCAACCTCGTGCTCAAGTACATGTGGGAGCAGGGCTACCTGCCCTACGCCGAGTACCTCCAGGACCTCAACGTCTCGCTGCCCTCGCCGCAGTACGTCGAGACGCCGGCCGAGGAGGACACCAAGCCGAGCACCGGATACTTCGCCACGTGGGTGGCCGATCAGGTCGAGAGCAACCCGACCTTCAAGAACCTCGTCTTCGGCGGCGGCCTGCATATCCACACGACCCTGAATACGACGCTCCAAAACGACGCGGTGGCAGCGGTCAACCACTACCTGCCGCAGTACGCCGGGCCCTCCGCGGCGCTTGTGGCGATCGACAACAAGAGCGGCGACGTCAACGCGATGGTCGGCGGCTACAACTACGACACGCACGCCTTCAACCTCGCGACGCAGGCCGAGCGCCAGCCCGGGTCGGCATTCAAGGCCTTCGACCTGGCCGCGGCGTTCGAGGCCGGCTACGGGCCGAACACCATGATCATGTCGTCGCCGTACACCTCCCCGGCAGAGCCGCCGATCTACCCTCCCTTCACCTTCCACAACGACGAGACGAGCTACGCGTACACGAAGATCCCGCTGTGGGAGGCGACCGCCGTCTCCGACAACAGCGTCTTCGCGCGCCTCAGCCTCGGCTTCGACTACCCCGGCACCGGTCCCGCCAAGATCGCCTCGATCGCCAAGAGCTTCGGCATCACCACCGGCATCTCCACCAACCCGGCGATGGTGATCGGCGGTCTCACCGAGGGCGTCACGCCACTCGACATGACACACGCCTACGAGACGATCGCCGAGGGCGGCAACCTGATCACCGGCAACCTCGCCTCGAAGGCGTGCGCCGGTGGCCCGCAAGGGATCACGCAGCCAGACGCGCCAGAGCCCGGGAGCCTCGACTGCCCCGGGCCGGTCGGCATCACGTTCGTCGAC
>PKXT01000065.1:520-3801 GCA_003133505.1 Acidobacteriota bacterium | reverse complement strand
AGGCCTCGGCAAAATGCCCGTTAATGGCCGCGAAAGCCTCTTCGAATTTCCCCCGCGAGATTTCGTCCAGTTCGCTTATGGCCTGCTGCGTGTTCCCTATCGATTCCACCAGATCATCACGCTCGCGGGTCAGAAACGTGTTGCGGTCCTCGCATTCGCGAAATTCGTCGAGGGCCATCATGTTGATCGGACCCATCCCATCCAGGCGCGCATGCATCTCCGCATATTCTGTTTCGGCGATTACCATTTCATCCGGGTTCATCGAAGCGCCCGTTTCAATGGCCAACACTTCCGGTTCCATCGCCAGTTCCGTCCGGCACGTCTGACCCAGGTGCTCCATGTCCGCATCATTGCGGGCCCGCTCGATTTCGTGTTGATTCCGCTGAGAGCGCACCGCCTCCAGTGCGTCGCGGCGAGTGCGCAGACCTTCCTCCATCTCCATCGTTCGTCCCCGAATCTGCTTCCATTCCGCATTCAATGCTTCGTTCTGGGCCTCCAGGCGAACCTTCTCGGCGCGGAATGTTTCCGCCAGTTCCGCCTGCTCTGCCGCGTTCCCTTCAAACGATACGCGCTCGCGTTCTATGCTCGCTCGTTGTTCGTGAACCGCATGAAGCCGCTGCTCGACGGCGCGAAATTCCTCTTCAAGTCTCGCGCCGGCCTGCTTTGCTGCCGCGAGCTTCTCGCTCCATTTCGCCAACTCGGCCCGCAAGACGCCGGCCTGTTCAGTTTGCGATTGCGAACCCAGCCGGATAGCTGCCAATTGTCGCGCCGCCTCACCTGCGGCCTGCTCCAGCCGCGCCCGCTCCGCAGTCGCCTCCGCGCATCGCCGCGCCGCATCCGTCACCCGCATCCTTGAATTCTCTGCTTCTTCCGATAGCTGTTGAGATTCCCGCTGTCGCGCTCCCAACTCCTTAGCCAGACGCTGACTCTCAGCTTCTGCTTGCTCATGGCGGAGCCGGGCTGCCATGACGTTCTTTTCCATTTCCATACGCAGGAGCAAACAGCGTTCGCTTTCGCTATCCGCTGCGCGCAACGTTTCTTCCAGTTGGTTCAGTTCAGCGTTGGCATTCGCGACAATCGTTTCAAGGCGTGAAGCTTCGGCCTCCAGTACGCGCAATTCGCGCTTCAGCGCCAGCGGCCCCGCGTCTCCGCGGCGTCCGCCGCTCACCATGCGCCCGTGATAGCAACTGCCCTCGGGTGTAACAAAATGCTGCTGCGGATTTTCACGCGCCAGGGCCTCCGCCGCTGCGGCCGATTCCACCAAAAACGCCGATCGCAGCTTGGGCAGAAAATGTTTCGCCGCTGGCCCTAATGGATCGCGAAATTCGACCAGCTCGGCCATTCGGCCGATAACCCCCGCGGGCGCAATTGCCGCGGACCCATCCATGCCATCAATACTTAGATTGCGCACAGAATCCACGAAGAACGTGGCCCGTCCTCCAATCTCGTTGCGCAACAGCGAAACACCTTCCCGCGCCCGGTCGAACGTTTCCACCACCACATATTCCAGTTCATCATGGAGGAACTGCTCAACAGCCGACTCATGCTGCTCTGACACCTCCACGTAGTCCGCGAGCAATCCCGCCGCGCGAAAACCATGCGCTTCGCTGTCGCCGCCGGCTGCGCTGAAAAGCCTCTGCACCGCATCGGCCGAATAAGCGCGCTCGTCCAGAATCTGCCCCACTGAATGACGCCGCGCCTGCGTCCCGGCAAGCTCTTGCCGTAAACACTCCGTTTGTTGCGCCACTGCGGGAAGTTGCGCCCTCAGCGATGCCCCTCGCTGCTGCGCGTTCGCGCGCGATGCCTCTGATTGCTCACGTTCCGTGCTGACTCGCTCCAAACTGGCAGCTGTTGTCTGTGCGATCGCCTGCCCCTCCTCGGCGGCTGTCATCAGTTCCTGCAGCAGTGTGCTTTGCCGTTCAATTTGGCCAACCGCGTGCGAGTTCGCGGCCTCAGCCTGTTCGACCTCGGCTTGGCATCGGACGGCTTGCTCCGCCAACCTCCCGCTCGACAGTCGCATTTCCTCCAATTGAGTTTCCAACGTTTCCTGGCTCGAGGCGCCAATCGCGGAAGTTATCAGCAAGTCGTCCAGTTGGAGGCCAAGCTCCTCCGACTGCTTTTGCAGCCCGGCAATTTCCGCTTCACGCTCCGCCTGTTCCGCCACCAAACGCAGCACCCGGTCGCCTTCCTGCTCCGATTCGCCGGCCAAACATTCCAGCCGCGATTGGGCGTTGGCCATCTGTTCGCGATCATACGCGGCGCGGTTTTCCGCGCGATCCAATTCCAGCGCGCATTGGCTCACCAAATTTTGCAGACGCTTTAGCTCGCCATCCATTTCATACATCCGCGTGCTTAAGCTTTCGTGCTCTCCTTCCAGTGATCGCAGCTCCTGTGAGGACGTCTGCTCCGCCGCATTTTCTTCTCCAACCACTCGCGATAGCCGTCCTCCGTCCTCGATCAACCGCGCCGCCCTGCTGCCAAACAAGCGCCGCTGCTTTCCGCGAAATTCATCGCGCAATTCCCCGTAGCGCCGTGCTTTGCTCGCCTGACGCTTCAGCGAACCAAGCTGCTTCTCCACTTCCGACAAAATGTCATGCAGGCGCGCCAGATTTGCCTTGGAGGCCTCCAGTTTCGTTTCCGCCAACCGCCGCTTGGACTTGTAAATCGTCACGCCAGCGGCTTCCTCGATAATCGACCGCCGGTCCATCGGCTTGGAACTCAGAATTTGCCCAATGCGCCCCTGCTCGATNNTCCGGCCATTCAGCAGATATTCGCTCTGCCCCGAACGGTAAATTCGCCGCCCAATCACCACCTCGCCCGGCTTCACGGATACCGCTGGCTTATGGCGCAGTTTCCGCCGCGGCTCGTTTATGGCCTCGGGTACGCCAAACCGTTCTGCTTCTGCACCCAGTTCGCCGCCATCGCCGTTACTAGCATCCATCAGGCCGCTCGCGCTATCGGGCATAACAAACGGCTCGAGCGCGCCACTATCCTCGGTACANNATCACGAGAACGAGATCATCGGCAAGGCCGGCCGTCAGCGTCACCTCGGCAAGCCCGGTAGCTGGACGTTTCGCCGTGCCGTTGAAAATACAGTCGGCCATCCTCTCGGCGCGAAGCATCTTGTGGCTCTGCTCGCCCAGGACCCAGGAAATGGCGTCCACCACGTTCGATTTGCCGCACCCGTTCGGTCCTACAATGCAGGTAATTCCGCTGCCGCTGAAAGTAATATGGGTCTTTTCGCAAAATGATTTGAAGCCCAGCAATTCAACTTTCCGTAG
>PKXT01000065.1:282-508 GCA_003133505.1 Acidobacteriota bacterium | reverse complement strand
GCTTTCGCCATCATGTAAATACCAGCACCTCATTTCCACCGCGTTTACCGCCCGCAATCCCTCGGCTACAATTGAATCCTCGCGCTGGCCGCCGCTACGCCGCCGCGTGTTCGATCAAAAACCATGCACGAAATTCGCCTTCACAATACGTTGACCGGCAGTACCGACCCGTTCGTCCCGCTCCATCCCGGCGAAGTGCGTATCTACACCTGCGGCCCCACCGTTT
>PKXT01000065.1:0-162 GCA_003133505.1 Acidobacteriota bacterium | reverse complement strand
CATGGAGACGCCCGAACACCTCATTCGCGCCACCGACCATATCCCCCAAATGGTGGAGTTAATCCAGCGGCTCGCAGTTCGCGGACTTACATACATCAGCGAAGGCTCCATCTATTACCGCATCGCCGGTTTTCCCCGCTATGGTCGGCTTTCCAAAATTGA
>PKXT01000214.1 GCA_003133505.1 Acidobacteriota bacterium | reverse complement strand
ATTTTGAAGACCGTGCCATAGCCGTTGGTTCCCCCGGAAGAAGTCGTCCCGTAGAAAGCCCCATCGGTGCCCTGGATCAGCGCCGCGTCGGGGAAATAACCATCCGCATAGTCGAAGCTGTGCAGCGTGGTGAATGTCACAGTCGGAGCGACCGTCGTCTGCGCAGGCAATGCGACAGCCGCCCCTGCCCACAGCAGCAATACGCCGCACGCCCTCATGCCCCAGTTGAATTTGCTCATGTTATCTCCTCGCCGACCGCGCGGCTTTCGGCCCCGATTGGGACGTACCCGGAGCATAGTCCCTTGGCCGGGCCGTGTCTATGACCATGTTCTTGTCAAGGGAGTCAGTTTTTCGGTGCTGTCCTAATTTGAATTCCGCTCGCTTAATCCTCCGGCGCGTTTGGCGAGGGAATTGCTTTTCCCTCATTGCTAAATTCCATCCTGAGAATCGCATTCAAACCTTTGAGCTTCTTTTCAGGATCACCAAGACCCTTCAAATTCTCGCTGAGAGAACCAAGCAGTTTTTCGGCATCGCTTCCGGCAGCGACCAACAGACCTCCGCAATTGGAACACTTGCATGGCACGGATTTCCAGTTCTGAGGGGAAAAGCCGATTTTCCCGCCGCAATTCTGGCATTCAAAATTTATGGAGATGATGTCAGTCAATTCAAAGAGAATCCGAGATTCTTTGGTCATAAGGTTATTTTAGCAAGGCGGCACGATTAACCAGAAATCTACCAATCTATCGTTGCTGCCCTTAAGGTGGTGGAATTACAACAGTAAATCCGATTTTCTCAGCCATCTTTCGTTCAATAATATCCAAGTCTCCTCCGAAGCCCATAAATGCAGATAGGAACGGCCAGAGGAGCGCCACAACCCCTACAATGTAGCGTTGCTGCAAAAAGATTATCGTGGTTCCCGAACCAATACCAACGATCCATTTAAGTTTCTGGACGGCAATGCAAGCGATACTGGCTAACGAAGGGGAAACAAACGTGAATCTGATAGGAACCCATAGAAAAGAAATTATGAGGAAGCCGATGATAACCGCAGGGAAGGGCCAAAAATAAAACAAAGGCGGGACAAATATCGCTGATAGAAAAACGGGCCAGTTCGCCCATTCGAGTGCGCGGAGATGCAGCCAGAGTTGCGTTTCAGTGTCATTGTAGTGAGTGCCGAAAATTTGAGTCATCAACAAGATTCCTGCTGGCGGGGCGCGATTTGTTAAAATTACCTTATGAACAATGACACTAATCTTCTTTACGGAATAAATCCGTCGTGGAGTCACACACTTCGAGGTCGCAAGCTAATTCAGAGAGAGGTATCTCCCCCGTGACGATCCCGCCGGGCAGCTTTCCCGTGACGCTTGTAATCAGCTCAGCCGCACCGGCACGGAAGATCGGGTCCAGCGCAATTTCCTGCAGCATGCCACCGAGGTCAAGCGATGCGATCAAGCCGCCTTGATTAGAATCCGCCGCTCTCACTTCGTCGGTTTAATTCGGAGGCGCTCATGCCGGACAGCGCTTCGTTCCTGCGCCGCTTCCATTGCGCCTTCCTCGTCAAACGGGGAATTCTCTGGATCAATCATCGCTTTTTCCGACATTGATGATAGCCGCAAGAACCCACGGCGTCTGACGGATCATTTCGATTCCTCCCGCACAGAGAATTCGGTCAACAACCTTAACAAAAATAGGGCCTGCGAGAGCAAATGCTCAGGCAGGCCCTGGCAGGTGACTGGACCTCTCAAAATAGCAGCGACCTGGATTCGTTATACGCCCAAGGCTTCCAGTCGTCAATAAATGGCTCTCAGCGGGAAAATTCGACTTCACCGTCAGTTCATTCGGTAACCTTTCTATTCTTTCTCGTCGGTGATACTTCCATGTCCGCGTCCTGACAGTTGGCCGAGGACATAACCAACGATACCGCTCAAGATTGCGCCGGTAATATTGCCTTCCAAGCGGCCCGCAAGACTCAATACAACAGTGGCTGCGACTACGCCCATTACGGCGACCGTTCTGAAGAACCCTGTGCTTGATAAAATGTCACGAACATTTTCCCCACGTTTCCACACGGCTAGCCAGAAAGTTGCCCACATTATCGCGAGTCCAGAAGTCGCAAGAATGGAAAGCCGGTAAATGTAATCCGGGGCAAGCTGGGCTCCTGCAGTCGTCGTGGGGTTCGTGATGGACAAAAAGGCGACGTTCGATGTCCCACCGCCGGGTGTGGGATTCACGACGGTGACCGACGCGGTGCCAGCGTTGGCAATGTCCGCAACCGTGATCGCGGCCGTGAGCTGTGAGCTGCTGCCATATGTCGTCACCCGCTGGCTGCCGTTCCAGTTCACCACCGAACTAGACACGAATCCCGTCCCATTCACTGTCAGCGTGAATGCGGGGCCGCCCGGCAACACCGCATCCGGTACCAGCGGCTGATTGATTAGCGGTACAGGATTATTTTGCGCCAGTGCGGGAAGTGTGAAGATCACCAGCAGCAATCCAGCCAGGAGAACCAGAAGGGATATGCGCCATAGTTTCGATTTCATCGTTCAGCCTCCATGGCTGCGAAATTCGCCAGTAGGGCTCGATTGCTGGATCATCCTCGAAGGGGGCCGATGAAGGGCGAGGGAGGCGGTCTAGGTAGGAGAGACCGGAAGACTCGCTTGCGACAGCAGGCTCGGATGGGAGAACGGCACAACGCTAGCACGCTAGAAGGGGCCTGTACAGAACAATCTTGGCAACACAGGAACGGGCGGGGGTTAATCTGGCCAGCGAATTTCGGCGCTCTGTGGACTGCGAATCAGGTCAGGTGAAGCGTGCGATTCCAGAGAGCAATTGGCCCGGCCTGCCCGGAATCATCTCTTTTTGGGCAAGCAAATCGCAGTTTTGGGCAAGCGCCTTATCTAGAGCTTACAGGCCTCCCAGAACTAGGCCTTTTGGGCAAGGTCACCCTTTTGGGCAAGCCACGGGCGACGAACTCGAACGGCTTGGATACCCTATCCAATTCCTGCCAAGATGCCTCCATATTCGCTCCGTGAGCGATATTTTATTCTTCTTGAAGGACGCGTCGCTCTTGAGTATTGACCGCCGCACCTGCTAGGAGCCGCTCTGCCCGTTCGCAGTTCATCCCCGGCGGCAAGTACGCGCAGCGCCAAATCTTGCCGTCCGTACCCCTCATTGACCAGTTGAGGTATGGCTTCGTGGGGTCATGTCCTTTGGGATAGCTATTTACACCGCGAATGTCGTTCCAGATCGTCCCACGCTCCTCGCATTGCCGTCTATGCTCTAAGACTATCCGGGCGGCCGCTCTCGATTCCGCCGACCTGAGAGCATAATCCGCCGGGCGCACAGCGTCAGGTTGGCGCTGCTGCAGTTTAGACATCAGGCGTTGGCCTTCGATGAGCGCCCGCGATTGTCGGGATCGTGCTGAGCGACGCAGCTAGGCTGGAATCCCATCATGCCCCCGGATTCCTTCGTCTGTTCGTACGCCGCGCCGCAATCCGGGCAGGACGGCACGTCATCAACCGGAATTTTGACCCAAACGTGCGGGACGTAAGTGTAACGAGACAACGTACCATCCCGGCGCTCTTGCCATGGGCCAAACTGAATACGATCATCGTCCCTTCCATCGGGAATGCAGGAAATGAACTCCACACGCTTGCTGGTGCTGTGCTTCCATTCCCGCATCGCTCGCGCGGCTGCGCGGGATTCGGCCGAGCCAAGCGGATAAAAGGCGGGGCTGGTAACCGGCGTTTTCGCTTGCTCACCCATTGAGTCCGTCCAATTGCGCCAATGCATACTTCACATCCATGCCCGGGGGTACGGTCACCCAACGGAACAGGCTGCCGTCGTCTTGCTTCTGCCATCCCGACGAATGGGCTCTCGTGGGGTCTTGTCGCGGGCGAGGAACGCTGTCGTTGATCCAGGTTATCCGCCGTACGCTTTTCTCGCGCTGTAGCACGATCATCCGAGCCGCGGCGCGGCTGGCTGCGCTTCCCACTGCGAAAGCCGCCGGATTCAACGCTTCTTCGATTTTGCGTGCCCGATTCATCAGCGGAAATTCGCGCCGATCTTGCATTGGCAATTCCAACAGATTTTGCTCGGATCGGTGTGCGGCTACGGGGTGCCTGGCCTGCGGGTTAT
>PKXT01000116.1 GCA_003133505.1 Acidobacteriota bacterium | reverse complement strand
CGTCCATTGACGTTGTCCCGTAGAACTTCCCATCAGTGCCCTGGGCCAGTGCGCCGAGGGGGGAACTCCCGTCCGTATAGTCGAAGCTGTGCCGCGTGGTGAAAGTCTGCGCAGGCAAGGCGACGGCCGCCGTTACCCATAACAGAGCGATTCCGCACGCCTTCGTTCCCCACTTGGATTTATTCATTTTATCTCCTTGAGACGTACGGTTTTGTTAGGCTCTGGACACGCCAACGCTCGCTCTTACAATACCTGATAGCAAGTCTAGTGCGCGCCGGACTAATAGTCATGCGTGAGCGAAGGACGGTGTCATTGTCGCTAGCGTGGGTCGCGCAGTTGGATCATCGATGGGAGCCATGCGAACAGCGCCTACTGCTATTCGATCATTGGGTAATCTCAAAAACGGTTCCGCATCCCGGAGTGTCACCCGTGAGGCAGTCTCCAGTACCATTAAATTCAGCTGCGCCGAATAAACTTCCTGAGGGCCCAAAAAGCAGGGGTGCTAGCAGCCGCCCCCCGTCCTTAGGCTGGAAATCTTGAAGAATCTTTTCCGTCCAGGAGTTGGACGAAGGCACCAACTCAAAAACAGTGCCGCATCCACGCCCGAAACTAGCTTCCTGGCAAGGTCCGGTTCCTCCGCTCGCGGTCGTGCCGTAAAGGTTGCCGGNNCCCGCCGTACCTCCATTCGATGTAGTGCCGTAAAAGACATTTACCCCACCCGCTATTAAGCCCCCTTGGGGATATTTGCCGTCAATTGGCATGCCGAGAAAGTTATGCAAAACCGTCTTGTTCCACATCCCGGTTGCCTGTGGGGATAATTCAAATGCGACGCCATCGCCTCTTGGACCTCCCGCAATTGTGGCCCCATACAGGTTTCCAGCAGAATCGAGAACCAGATTTCCGGATGGCATGGATCCTACTTTGGTCGATTTGCCCTCAAAACTATATAGAATTTTCTGAATCCATCCTGCTCCAGATTGCGGCGATAATTCAAAAATATCTCCGAAATATCCTTCGTTTGCACCATCGTCGCATCCATAGAGATTTCCGCTGGAATCTATTATCAGGCTTACTGGACCGTCCATCTTGCTGCTATTGAGCACTGTCTCATTCCATCCTCCCCCGTTCGCGGGAGACAGTTCGAATACCGTCCCATCATTTTCGGGTCCCCCCTCCAAAGTTGTTCCGAAAATGTCGCCCGAGGAATCCATTACGAGATTTCCAAAAGGAGCGTCTCCATCTGGAGTGCCCTGAACACTATAGATGAGCTTCTCCGACCACCCACCACCCATCTTGGGAGATAATTCATAAACGGAGCCATAGCCCAAACATGGACTTACGCAATCGCCTCCAAATAAGGTGGTGCCGTACAGGTTACCGACGGGGTCAGAAATAAGGCCTGCTACCGGCCATTGCCCGTCCATCCCGTTGCCCTGAAACTCGTAGACTGTGGATTCCCCAAGTGCCCGCGCAGGTGCCGCCACTCGTGCGGAATTTCCGAGGAACAGGAGCGTCACAGCTACAACTAGAACCCCCTTCCATGCCCTGGAATCCGCCATTTTAGTTTTCATCGCGATCCCTCACTTGGCCAAAATCTTAGTTCGGCGCAGCAACACAAGAATATGCGTCGACCATTAACGGAGCAATAGTTTTTTCTGGATTACACGGGCCTTGGCAGTACGTAAACCAGGAATTTCCATTCTGGGTCCCTGCAGTCTTGCATAATACACCCATCATGGATAATTACACTTGCATCCCGCGCTTTTATTCGCTTTTCTTTAGTAATCGGCCCCGATTGTCGGGATCATGCCTCGCCATGCAGCTAGGCTGGAATCCCATCATACCGCCCGATTCCTTCGTCTGCTCGTACGCCGCACCGCAATCCGGGCAGGAAGGCACGCCCTCAACCGGAATCCTGACCCAGACGTGCGGGACGTAAGGGTAACGAGACAACATACCATCCCGGCGCTCTTGCCAAGGACAGAATCGGATTCGAGAGTCATCCCTGCCACTGGGAATGCAGGACACGTACTCCACACCCTTGCGGGTGCTGTGCTGCCACTCTCGCATCGCTCGCGCGGCTGCGCGGGATTCGACCGAGCCGAGCGGGTAAAAGGCGAGGCTGGTAACCGGCGTTCTTGCTCGCTCACCCATTAAGTCCGTACAATTGCGCCAAAGCGTACTTCACATCCATGCCCGGAGGTACGGTCACCCAACGTAACAGGCTGCCGTCATTTTGCATATGCCATCCCGATGATCTGGGTTTAGTTAGGTCCTGACGCGGGCGCGGAACACTGTCATTGATCCATGTTATCCGCTGTACGCTTTTCCCGCGATGTTGCACGATCATCCGCTGGCCCATTCGAGATCAGGAACGCCAAAGCCGCCGCTCTCGGTACGCGTGAGAAGTGGGGGCACTCACTCACCCCCGCCGCAAGGGGAGCCGACGGGCCTCCGTTGCAAAGGAAATGGCGGGCTTGCATGCTCCCATGTACCTGCCGTGTACCTCACTTCGGCGATTCTGACGGTTCTATGGGTTTTAGCGATACGTGGAATCAGTAACTTACGCGTAATGAGGGGCGGGGCAGGGTTCAAATCCCACCCTCTCCGCCATCCATTTCCGTTGTCCACAGGTTTTTGAATGCGCGGCTGTCGGGATCGTTTTCCTTTCGCGCCCCGCAGCGCTGGGCGACCGCTCAAACTCTTACCCTCTTTGCCGACCCGGCCAGCCACAGACCTATTTTTTGGCCACCAAACTCCTGGGGCATAATCAAATAAGAGGGCTTTTCAATGGCGATACGAAAGGAGCCTAGTATGGCTCCGCGAGCGTCATGCCGAAATGCCATCGCGAGTCGCATCGCCACGATACCCGCCAGTGTTGATTCCGCGGAAATACTGGTTGCCGGCGGCGCCGTCCATCTCACCAACCTCAATAAAATCTTCTGGCCGGATTTGGGTCTGGCTAAGCGTGACCTGCTTCAATACTACGCTGACGTCTCGCCCTGGCTTCTGCCCCACCTGAAAAATCGCGCGATGGTGATGAAGCGCTATCCGAACGGCATCGCGGGCGATTTTTTCTTCATGAAGCGCGCGCCTCTGCCCAGGCCCGCGTCAGTTGAAATCTGCTCCATCGAGCACGGCTCCGGTAACGTCATCGGTTTTCCCGTTATCAACAAACTCGCGGCCCTTCTCTGGCTCGTAAACCTGGGCTGCATCGACCTGAATCCGTGGTNNTGCGCGATTCGCTGGTTGCTTTGAAAATTACTAGCTACCCGAAAACCACCGGATCACGCGGCATCCATGTCTACGTGCCGATTGTGCGCGGGCCTTTGCAAAAGGAAGTATGGGTTTTTGCCAAGGCTTTTTCGAAGGAGTTGGCCATCCGCCATCCGAAAATCATCACTGCCGAATATCGCATTTCCAA
>PKXT01000044.1 GCA_003133505.1 Acidobacteriota bacterium | reverse complement strand
TTGACCGAGACCGTCGAATACGGCTGGGCCTGTCCGATGGCGTGGATTTCCACGGGTACGTTTTTCGTTTCCGCGCGAGCCACGGTAACCGGCGCGCCGGGATCCGACGGCAGTGCCGCCGTGCCGCTACCGCCCGAGCAGCCGCCCTCGGAAACCAGTAGCAGCGCCATCGCGGCCAGAGTCAGAACGGCAAATGGTTTCCATTTCATGGGTATGAGAATAGCCTTGTTGCCCCGAAGTTGCCCAAGCTCCCGCTCAACCTTGCCCCCAACGTTTGAAACGGATTATCCCCCAGGAGCGCTCCTGAACATCCAACTTGCGCGACGGATAAAATCAACCCGGGTCCATTGCCAAACGCCAAAGCTCCCATCCTATAGGCGGATGACGGCTTTGCCGCGAAGCCCTCCGCTGCGAAGCTCTTCGAGGATTTGGCCCGCGCCGTCCAGATCCACGGTGGAGCGAACGCGGGCGGTGATTGCGCCTTCCGCAAGCATGCGCGCAACCTCTTTCAGCCCCTGCACCGACGACGCCGGGTTGACGGCGGNNATATTGTGGGCCTTGATGTGGCGATGCGCGAACCACGCTTCCTCCGCGACGTGGATCGTCGAGACGATGCTGCCGCCGGATTTGAGAATCTCCGCATCGCGGCGGATTGCATCCGCATCGTTGACGAGATCGAGGACCGCATCAACGCCCTCTGGATGAGCCGCTTGCAACGCGCCGATTACATCGCCGGTTTTGGTATCGTAAACTTCCTCGGCGCCGAGGGCGCGAGCTTCGTCGGCGTCGCCGCGAATGGTGGCAATGACGTGTGCGCCGCGGGCGCGAGCCATCTGGACCGCGTAGCCTCCGACCCCGCCGGTCGCGCCCATTACAACCAGGCGCTGGTTTGCGGCGAGGGTCAGAAGATCAAGCGATCCGAGAGCTGTTAAGGCCGCGATGGGGAGCGCGGCGGCCTGTTCGTCGGTGACGCCGTCGGGGATGCGGGCAAAAAACTCGTTCGTTTCGCCCGGCGTGATGGCGGTGTATTCGGCGTAGGCTCCATGCGTGCGGGCCGTGCCGAATATACGGTCACCCACGTGTAAATCGCGTTCGCCCGCTGGGGCGCGTTCAATCACACCAGCAAAATCCGCGCCCAGGACAAAAGGATATGTCGAGGCGGCTTTCAGTTGATCGACGAGCTTGTAGTCAATCGGATTGACCCCCGCATATTTCACGCGGATGAGGAAAGATCCCTCCGCGGCGGGAATCGGCAGGTCATGGATGGCTGGAGCTTCGCCGAAGCTTTTGACGGCAAATGCGCGCATGTTGGCGTTCCTTACACCGGGCGTTCTTTGCACCACACCGGGCGCTAACGGTCTTCCGGTGTATCCAGCGTACCTTTCCGAAATGACATTTTCAAATCAACAAGTTATACGCAAATGCGCAGTTTTTGTTTCAAGCGGCGGTGTTTAGCGGCGAGAATTCAAACCGCCGGCGTCTTGGCAAGATGACCTGGGAGGACGCCCGCCTCCCGGGGGAGGTTTCGGCTAGTACGGCGCTATGAACCGCTGGCAGCGGGGCGATCGAGAAACCAGACTACGCGGCTGCGTGAATGCGTGGCTGCTGGCGCGAATGCCTGGACCGACGACTGGACCATTGCTGCGGGATAGCGATTAGAGGCGTCCGGCTCGGTACGAATGGCGCGGACGATGGCGCGCTTGCTTTCACCGGTGACCAGAAAGAAGACGTTCGCCGCGCGAGATAAAACCGGCAGTGTGAGCGTCAGCCGCAAGGGAGGATCAGCCGGTACCGTCACCGGCACCACCCAGCGCTGCGATTCAGCGAGCGCGGACGATTCGGGAAAAAGTGATGCAGTATGGCCTTCGTCGCCGATGCCGAGAAGTAGCACGTCGAACGATGGGCCATCCAGCGAAATCTGACTGCGCAGCGTGACTTCATATTCGTGAGCGGCAGCCTCATGATCCGGTTGAGCGGCTGGCATGGGGAAATAACGCGGCGGCTTGGGCAGGCGGTCCAGCAAGTCCTCGCGAACCGTGCGGAAATTGCTAAGCGGGTCGTCAGCGGGGACGCACCGTTCATCGCCCCAATACAATTCGATTTGCTCCCAGGGAAATTGCGTCTGAAATTCTTCCGCCCACAGCCGGTACATCAGCGAAGGGGTGTGGCCGCCGGAAAGCGCGACGCGCGCGCAACGGCCTTGACCGGTGGCTAGACGAATGGCCGTTAGAATTTCGGCGGAGGCGGCGCGGGCCACTTCATCCGGATTTTTCAAGACGCGCCAAGTGACATTTTCCGGCGGCGTGGTCATTCCACGATCCAGCCGTGTTCCAAATCGCCGAGCAAACCGTCGGCTTCCTTGGGACCCCAACTGCCAGAGGCATAAGGATGGACGCCGTGCTGGCTTTCGAGAAGCGGCGTGTAGAGCGCCCAGGACGCCTCCACCCAATCATCGCGGACGAACAGGGTGGTATCCCCTTCCATGATGTCGCGCAGAAGCGTTTCGTAAGCGTCGGGTAGCGGCTTGAACGCCTCGGAATAGCGGAAATGGAGATTGCGGCTGGCCAGGTTCACGCCCTCGCCGGGCACCTTGATCTCAAACTTCAAGTCCACGCCCTCATCGGGCTGGATGGTCATCACCAGAGTGTTGGCGTTCATACACGTCGCGCCAAAAGCCTGAAACAGCAGAATGGGAGGGCAGCGGAACGATATGGCGATTTTGCTCACGCGTTTCTTCATGCGCTTGCCGGTACGCAGCAGAAACGGAACGCCCTGCCAGCGCCAGTTATTAATTTCCATCCGCAGGGCAATGAAAGTCTCGGCGTCGGAGTCGGACGCCACGCCCGGCTCTTCGCGATAGGCGCAGACCGCGGCGCCCTCAATCACGCCGGCATCGTACTGGCCGAAAACGGCGTCTTCTATGGGCACCGGCGACATGCATTGCAGCACTTTGGCCTTTTCATGGCGAATGGATTCGGCGTCGAAAGCGGAGGGCACCTCCATGGCCGTGAGGGTGAGCAATTGGGTGAGATGGTTTTGCACCATGTCACGAAGCGCGCCCGCCGTCTCATAATATTTGGCGCGGTGCTCCACGCCCAGCGTTTCGGCGACGGTGATTTCCACGCTTTCGATCCGGTCGCGATTCCACAGCGGCTCGAAAAGCGAATTGGCAAAGCGAAACACCAAAATATTCTGGACGGTTTCCTTTCCAAGGAAGTGGTCAATGCGATAGACCTGTTCCTCATCAAAATTCTTGTGCAGGAGGATATTGAGCTGCTGGGCGGAGGTCAGGTCGTGGCCGAAGGGCTTTTCGATTACCAGGCGCGTCCATCCGGGGCTGTTGGCCAGACCGGCCTCGCCAAGCCCCGTAATCGCGCTGGGAAACGCATCGGGCGGCAGGGCCAGATAGATTATCCGGTTGCCGGAGAGATGGTGATCTTTTTCGAGGGTTTCAATGCGCGCGGCAAGTGCCTGGTAATTTTCCGGCGTGGAGTGGGGCAGCCCCTGATAAAAAAGCCTGCCCTTCACGAAGCTATCGCCAATTTCCTCCCCGGGGACACCGCTCGCGGCCAGTTCATCGGCGCAATGCTTGCGAAAGCTCTCATCGTTGAAGGTGGTCTCAATGGCCACGCCGAGAATAAGGCTGCCCGGCGGCATGGTTCCCCGTGCGGAAAGATTGAGAAGCGCAGGCAGAAGTTTGCGGCCCATAAGGTCGCCGGTGGCGCCCATGATGACGAAAAGATGCGGTTCAATTTTATGTGTGGGCATTTTTGCGAGAGCTCATTGGAATTTTGTAGCGTAAGGTTATGCGTACCGGAAATAATCGCACGAAACGCGGCAATTTCCTTTTCCCATCGCGCACACTGGCGCGAGGTGGTAAGGTCACATGTTATTTGGACTTGCTTTTGGACGCATCCGCCGGAGCATCTTCCTTGACCGCGTGGCCGCCAAATTCGTGGCGCATCATGGCCAGCAGCTTATCGGCAAACGGCGCGGGGTCCTGAGACCGCAAACGCGCATCCAGCGCGGCCGATAATGCCGGCATGGGAACGCCCAGCTCGATGCCTTCTATGGCCGTCCAGCGGCCTTCGCCGGAATCGGTAACGAACGCCTCGATCCCCTCCATTTGGGGATTGTGGGTGAGCGCGTCGGCGCTCAAATCCAGCAGCCAGGAACGCACCACGCTGCCGAAGCGCCAAATCTCGGCAATTTGGGTAAGGTTCAATTGCATTTCGGTTTTGTGCCGCATCAAATCGAAGCCTTCCGCATAACCCTGCATGATGGCGTATTCGATGCCGTTGTGAAC
>PKXT01000335.1 GCA_003133505.1 Acidobacteriota bacterium | reverse complement strand
GCGGTCATCGGCGGGCTCACGGTGTGCAGCTTCTGGCTCCCGAAATTCAGAGCCACAGGCGTGATTTTTACGGCTAACCCCATGCCTGTAAGGGGAACGTTCTGTGGGCTGCCCACCGCGTTATCCGTGATGGAGACCATTGCGGTTAGTGTGCCCCCGGTGTTGGGAGAAAACGTGACCGTAACGGTACAACTGGCCCCGATTGCCAATGTCGCACCGCAGTCATTCTGTTCCGAGTAGTCATGCGGATTTGCTCCCGTAACGGAAATTCCGGTGATGCTGAGCGTTGCGCCGCCGGTATTGACAACGGTGACGTTCTGAGGCGCGCCGGACGAATGCACGTGCTGGCCTGGGAAAGTCAAGCTGGCTGGCGATGGCTGGACGAAGGGCGCTTGCTGCAGCACCGATACAGAGGCTTCGCCGTAATTCGCAGTTGCCACACCCAGCCGGCCGCTGCCATTAAAATCTCCGAGCGCAATCCCCTCCGGGAAGGACGCCCCTGCGTAGGTGACTGCGGGTTGAAACCCGCCCTCCCCGTCGTTAAGCAGGATAGAAACGGAAGAGCCGTTATAGTCTCCAGTAGCCAGGTCAGGGATACCGTCGGCGTTAAAGTCGCCTACCGCAATAGTCTCCGGAAGATTTCCTGCCGGATAGAACGTTGGTCGCTGCAGGGTCCCATCGCCGTTGCCTAGCAGGACTGCCACGTAGCTGTTCGCGCCTCCGATAACAGCCACATCGGGATTTCCGTCGCCATTAAAATCCGCTACCGCGATCCCAAACCCGGCCCCCCCCAATGGGTAATCGACGCCTTTCTGAAAGGTGCCGTCGCCGTTTCCCAACAGGACGCAAACGGCATTGCCTGCCGAAACTGCCAGATCCAGCTTGCCATCCTTATTAAAGTCGCCCACCGCTACGTTATAGCTGACGGTTTGGCCGGTACTATAGAAAGCCGCTTTGCCGAATGTGCCATCGCCGTTGCCTAGAAGAACGGCCACGCTCGAACTATTCGAAGAGTATTCCGAAAAAACCAAATCCAGCTTCCCATCGCCATTGAAATCACCGATCGCAACCTTGTGCGGCGCAGGCCCGGCTTCAAATGTACCTCCTTGCCGGAATGTGCCGTCACCATTGCCAAGCAATAGCGACACCTTGGATACGCCACTGCGCGTGTGAACGACGGCCAAATCCAATGCGCCATCTCCATTGAAGTCGCCGACGCCAAGGTCGATAGCACCTGACCCCACAGTGTAGGAGACCGGATTTTGAAATGTGCCATCCCCGTTGCCGAGGAAAACAGTGAGAAATTCCGAATTGTTGTCGCCGACCGCCAGGTCCTGCTTCCCATCTCCGTTGAAATCGGCTGCGGCAATCGATTCAAGGTTCATGGGTGTGGCGAGGGTGGAGGTGTTAAATACAATTGGAGAGGTCGGACTGCTGATGGAGAAGAAAGCGACGTTGGACGCGATGGTCCCGGGATTTGTTACTGTAACTCTGGCGGTTCCATAACTGGCAATGTCCGAGGCTGCAATCGAAGCCGTGAGCTGCACTGGAGAAACGAAGGTCGTCGAGTGCGGACTGCCGTTCCAGTTCACAGCCGCGCCGGAGATAAATCCCGCGCCGTTAACCGTGAGAGTAAACGCGGCACCGCCTGGAGCGGTTGCGTCCGGTACAAGAGGATTATTTACTTGCGCCACGGGATTCGATGCCGCAAAGGCCGGCCATGCGAGCACGGCCAATGCAACTAAGACTGCGGTGGTTGCAATAACCCAATTGGTTTTTCGGGCGGGATAAAATATGTTGGGCATTGATCCTCCAGAGCAAGCGCGGGCGAGGTGCACTACGGCATCTTGGCCAGGATTTCCAATTTGAGCCGCTGACCCACATCATAATGCTTATCAGGCCACCGACACAACGAGTTTGCTACCAAACAGATTCCCGCGAGATCGGCGGGGTTCCGACAGCCTATTTTTCCCGTCTGACGAACCCCTCCTGCTGCAATGCAACCGATTTCTCAGACACTGCTCCGTCCCCCATCCCTCGCCCCCAGATTATGCATCCGCAATTCGGTGTGCTACCCACTGGGTATCGGCAGCGCCCAGGTCCGCCGCAACATCTCGCCAAACAGGCGGCGGTGCAGATTCTCCTCAGCCAACAATAGCCAATAATGACATGGTTGAGTCGCCCGAAGGGCGTGGGGAGGCGGCTTGATGTTAAAATGAAAGCCGGTTAACCACCATATCGGTCACAGATTGACCGCCAGCGGGAGGGGAGCATGAAATCCAAAATACTGATTTTGCTTATCGGGGCAACAGTGGCATTTCCAATGGCAGCCCAGCAACACAATTTTAGGGAGCTTTATTCGTTTCAGCATGCGCCGGACGGAACACTTCCCGTGGTCGGTGTGACATGGGATTCAGCGGGTAACCTGTATGGCACTACCTCAGCTGGCGGCACTTCCGGCAACGGAACAATATTTGAGTTGGATACCGCTGGGATCGAGACCGTGTTGTACAGCTTCACGGGGGCACCTGATGGGGCGCATCCCGAAGGCAAGATTGTTCGGGACGAGGCTGGTAACATTTATGGCACGACCTACGATGGAGGCGCTGTTCGCGGCTGCAGCCACGGATGCGGAGCCGTTTTCAAGCTTGATGCAAGCGGTAATGAAACCGTCTTATACAGTTTCACAGGCGGCGCCGATGGCGGGAATCCCAACGGGGGAGTTATTCGGGACCAAGCGGGCAATCTGTACGGTACGACCTACCAGGGTGGCATTTCCGGTTCAGGCTGCTATGGTGTGGCGTGTGGCATCGTTTTCAGGCTTGATACGGAGGGTAAACTGAGCGTGCTACACAGCTTCGCGGGTGGGCCTGATGGAGGCAATCCCTATGCCGGGTTGGTCCGAGATGCAGTGGGCAATCTTTACGGCACCACTGAATACGGCGGCGATCTTCCCTGTAGCGACGGGGCGGATTGCGGCACGGTATTCAAACTAGACACGGCCGGCAAGGAGACCGTACTGCACACCTTCACCGGCCCACCAGACGGAGCATTTCCGCTGGCCGGAGTCGTCCTTGATGCGGCCGGCGATCTTTATGGCACCACTGACAACGGTGGCAATAGCACTTGTGATTGCGGGGTCATTTTCACGCTGGCCATGAACGGCGAGGAGAACGTATTGTATAGCTTCGAGGGTGGTAAAGACGGGGAATTTCCTGTGGGAGCGGGTGTGGTCCTAGATGGGGCCGGCAATCTTTATGGCACTACATACTTTGGCGGCGGTGCTTTCAGTTGTGCATCATTTGGGTGCGGTACGGTCTACATGCTAGACACTTCGGATAGGGAAATGGTCCTACATGTGTTCACCAATAGCCCAGACGGCGCACATCCTTCGTCAGGATTGGTTCGAAATGCTGCTGGGAATCTCTTTGGGACAACTCAGCTGGGCGGCACCTCCCGCGCTGGGACCGTGTTTAAGGTAAATCCCTAAATTGGGATCCCATAGATCAAGGTAAGTGGGTGGTGGATTCCGGTGCAGTCTCGGAACTGGTCATTTCCGATCATAACCCCACCCCAAGAAGGCTGGCTCATCTGCAATGTTTCCAATCGTCTCAGCGTTTCGCTAGTGATGACAATCAGATTGGAGATTGCCGCTGGATTCAGAATTCGGTGCTGGGCAAGAGAGATTTCTGCAGTGTCTTTACCGTCCAGTTTCCAGTAATGCTGACGGTGCTAGGGATCATCGGTGCTCTAGGGAACCGACGAATACGGAAGATAGAACAGAAAGGAGGACTACCTAATGGACAGGGCGATGAGAATTCTGATGGCTGCCGCGTTGGCAGTCGTTACATCCGGCGCGGCGATGGCGTCGCACGTTTGCGCGTACGTCAACGATAACGTG
>PKXT01000250.1 GCA_003133505.1 Acidobacteriota bacterium | reverse complement strand
AGCACGTTGGAACCGAGCACCTATTGCTGGGAATTCTTCGCGAGGAGAAATCGTTTGCCGCGGAGATTCTCCAGGAGCGCAATTTGCGGCTTTCCTCTGTCCGCGAGGAACTACTACGTAGTTCAGGCGAGAAAACTCCGGCCAGCCGCCCCAAGGAAAGTTCGTTGCTGTCGGAATTTAGTCGTGATTTAACCCAAGCCGCTTTTGAGGGCCAGCTGGATCCCCTGGTCGGACGCGAAAATGAACTCGAACGTATGGTTCAGATTCTCTGCCGGCGCACCAAGAATAATCCTGTTCTGATAGGTGAACCCGGTGTGGGAAAGACGGCTATTGTGGAAGGGTTGGCTCAGCGAATCGCGGATGGCGGTGTCCCTCCTTTTCTCGCCGACAAGCGGATTCTGGCGCTTGACCTTTCGTTGATCGTCGCAGGCACCAAATATCGCGGTCAGTTTGAGGAACGGCTGAAGACCATCATGAAAGAATTGATGGAGAGCCAGAACTCCATCATCTTCATCGACGAGTTGCACACTCTGGTAGGGGCCGGCTCGGCCGAAGGCTCGCTGGATGCCGCTAACATTTTGAAACCAGCCCTAAGCCGCGGTGAAATTCAATGCATTGGCTCGACGACCCCTGGGGAATACCGTAAGTCCGTGGAGAGGGATCGCTCGCTGGAACGTCGCTTTCAAACGGTGAAAGTCGGTGCGCCCAATGAAGAGGAGGCTATCTGCGTTTTGGAAGGGGTTCGCGACCGCTATGAAAAGTTTCACGCTGTAAGTTTCGCAGACGAAGCCATTCGTTATGCCGTATACCTTTCCAGCCGGTATATTCCTGATCGCTTCCTTCCCGACAAGGCCATTGATTTATTGGACGAATCGGGCGCGCGTGTAAAGCTGCGTCAGGCCATGCTGCCGGAAGAGGTTGCCGAAGCCCAGAAGAAAGTGAAATTTTACGCCCACCGCATGGAGACCGCGATCGCCAATCACGAGTTTGAGAAAGCGCGCATTTACTCAGAAGAGGAGCGCAAGGAAAAGGACCGTCTTCGAGGTATGCGGGAAAAGCTGAAGCTTGATGATTCATCCATCGGTTTGGTTACGAGGGACGATATCGAGGAAGTTGTGGCTCGGTGGACCGGGGTGCAGGTCACCACGATCAAGGAAGATGAACAACAGAAATTGCTGCGTATCGAGGACGAATTGCATCGCCGGGTGATTAGCCAGGATAAAGCCATTGCCGCACTGGCCCGCGCTATCCGTCGCAGCCGCGCCGGTCTCAAGGCGCCCGGCCGCCCGGTAGGATGCTTTCTGTTCCTGGGTCCCACGGGCGTTGGCAAGACGGAGGTAGCTCGCCGTCTGGCGGAATTCCTGTTTGGAACCGAAAAATCACTGGTGCGCTTTGACATGTCGGAATACATGGAAAAGCACTCGGTTTCGAAACTAATCGGCGCGCCACCGGGTTATGTAGGTTACGAGGAGGGAGGACAGTTAACCGAACGTATACGCCGCACGCCTTATTCGGTTATTCTGCTTGATGAGATTGAAAAGGCTCATCCCGATGTTTACAACATTCTTCTTCAGGTTTTCGAGGACGGCCAGCTTACCGATGGCTTGGGAAATACTGTGGATTTCCGGAACGCCATCATCATTATGACCTCCAACATTGGGGCCCGTCAGTTGCAAAAGCAATCCACCATGGGCTTCCAACCGTTCTCGGAGGATAGCCAGAGCAAAGAGCTCGACGGCATGGTAATGGCCGAGGTGAAGCGTCTGTTTAATCCGGAATTTCTCAACCGCCTCGACGAAATCATCCTGTTCAATTCGCTGGCCGATGAGGATTTGTTGAAAATCATTGACCTGCTCATCTCCCAAATCAATGAAACGCTTGTGCATCGGCAAGTGCAGATCGCTCTCACGCTGGAAGCGCGCCAATGGATTTTGGAGAAAACTTGCACCGACAGAAACTATGGCGCCCGTCCACTGCGTCGAGCGTTGCAGAAATACGTGGAGGATCCGCTGTCAGATGCGCTTATTCAAGGCACTTTGCAGCGACCGGCAACTTTGGAAATCTACCTGACGGAAGGCCTGCTGGCGTTTCGTCCGGTCGCCGAAGCAACCCCCGTAGCGCACTGAAGAATCCAAACGCAGACGAGCTGGCCTTGTGCTGGCGGGGGTCTCGAACATACTCACGGGCGGGGGACATAACTTTGAATCATTCCGCGTTTGTGCGCGGAAAACTGGCTTTTATGTTTCTCCTGCTTGGTTCCTTGCTGTTTTGGCGGGTGGCGATAGCGTGTTCCGCCGCCGTCCAGGGGACTCAGGGGAGTAATACCGCTAGTATTGAGCGAATTGAATTTGTGGGTAATCGCCGGATCGCGCGCGATACTTTACTGGCCAGGATTTTCTCGCGCCCGGGGGATCTCTACTCGCCCGAGTCGGCCCGCCGTGATTTTCAGGCCTTGTGGAACACCCAATATTTCGAGGATGTGCGCCTGGAGGTGGAGGATAGCCCGGACAAACCAGGTCAGGTAATATTAGTTTATTACGTTACCGAACGGCCTATAATCCGCCGTATTGAATACAAAGGTAACAAATCCATTAGCGAATCGGATATCCTCGATCGCTATAAGGACCGGAAGCTCTCACTTACACAGGAAAGCCGCTTCGACCCCACCAAAGTGAAGCGCGCGGAAGTGATCCTCAAGGAACTGCTAGCCGAACATGGTCGCCAGTTTGCCACGGTTAAAGCGACCTACGAGAGGATCCCCGCTTCGAACGCCGTCAAGCTGGTTTTCGTCATTGATGAAGGACCCAAGGTAAAAGTTGGCCGGATAACCATTACCGGCAACCATGCGTTTTCTCAGCGCCGCATTATTCGAGCGATGAAGAATGATCGTCCTTACGCAATACCGCTCGGCATCACTTATCTGAGCGTGTGGAGCAAAACATTCGACCGCGATAAACTTTCCGAAGATCTGGAGGTTGGAATTCGCGGGCTTTATCAAGACCACGGATATTTTAAGGTTTTGGTCAAGGATCCCGTCCTCACCACTTCCGATGTGAAAGGTGTAGGATTGCCCGGGCCAGTTCCCTGGATTGGGCGCAAGCCTGGCAAAGCCACCAATATCGTTATTCCCATTGAGGAGGGCGACCGCTATCGGATGGGATCTCTCACCGTGCGGAGCGCGGATCCCGACATTCCTCTCTTTTTCAAGCCGGAATTTCTCAAGCGCGCCTTTCCATTGAAGGAAGGGCAGATTTTTTCCGCCGATAAGATTCGCAAGGCTCTGAAGGACTATCAAAAGCTCTATGGCGAGTTTGGCTATGTGGATTTCGTCGCCCAACCGCTCACCGACGTCGACGATACCCGGAAAATTGTCAACCTGACACTGGAATTCGACCAGCAAAAGCAGTTTTTCATCCGCCGCATTGAATTTTCTGGTAACACCACCACCCGCGACAAAGTTATTCGCCGTGAGTTATTACTGGATGAAGGCCAGATATTTAACAACCGGCTGTGGGAGCTGAGTCTCTTAAGGCTAAATCAGCTCAATTATTTCGACGCGATTAAGCCCGAAAATGCCGAACTCAAGCGAAATCCGCAACAGGGAACAGTGGACATTACCCTTAAGGTAACAGAAAAGGGCAAGCAGTCAATCAGCTTGACGGGCGGCGTAAGCGGTCTCGCGGGAACGTTCGTCGGCGCAACGTATCAGACCAACAACTTTCTTGGCGTCGGTGAGACACTCACCCTCTCAGCCTCACTCGGAGACCGGCAGACCAATCTTCTGTTTGGTTTTACGGAGCCTTATCTCTTTGACCGGCCCATTTCAAGTGGATTCACTGTCTTCGACAGCAAATTTGATTACAACCAGCAACGCGAGGAATCAATTTTGGTCGGCCAGCAGGTGACTATCAACCCCGCATTGGCTCAGAATTATGATCAAAATCAGAAGGGCTTCACATTATTCGCCAGCTATCCGCTGAAAAAACTGGCTTTCACTCGTATAGGGGCCACCTATTCTTATACGGATAGCAATATTTCGGCTTTCAGCATGTCCTCTCAGCTTTTGTTTGACGCCCTTCAATTCCAATCGCTCGCCGGGCCTTCGGCGCTAAGTGGCATTCATTCCAGCAAGATTACCCCGACAATTACGTATAATACGGTGAATAATCCCTCAAATCCCACGGGTGGGAAGAGCATNNCGTTATTTCGAATTCATTCGATTTTAAGTATTACCGTGCTTTACAGCACCACCGTAATGTTCTGGGTTTGCACCTCCTTAGTGCTTTTTCCACCGGATACAATGGCACTGTGATTCCGCCCTTCAGTCGTTTTTATTTGGGCGGCGAAAATGATATTCGCGGGTTCGAATATTTCACTATATCTCCATGGGCTTACATCCCCACCACCACAAATTCAACCATTTCCTACCTCAACCCATCCGTGCTGAATGGTTCTGGGCAGCCCACCCTTCAAAGCATCACCGTGCCTGTCCTGGAATTTGCGGCTGTACGGCCCGGGGGCGACACCGAGCTGGTGAGCAATGTGGAATACCGGATCCCCATTGCCGGTCCCGTCAGCGTCAGTTTATTCAACGACCTGGGAATGGACAGCATCATACGCTCCTCCCAGCTGGCGGTTAGCCCTCAGTCGGCCAGTTTATTGCAGCAGCAATTTCCAAATCCCGATTTTCCGAATACAACCATCAGCCCTAAGGTTGCGATCGCCAACGGCACTAACTTCGCGCCTCGCGACTCCGTGGGCGTGGAGTTGGTGGTCCAACTACCCATTGTGAATGCACCCTTTCGCTTTTACTGGGCTTATAACCCGTTGCGGCTGACTAATACGATTACTCAGCCAACTGGGGCATATTACTTGTCGTCTGAACAAAAGGCGGCCTTGCCTCCCGGCGTGCTACAAACTCAGATTGTCCCGGAGTTGAATAACGTAATTGCCGCTCAGACATTGCGTATCCCAACCGGGCTATTTGAACCCAGCAACAGTTTTCGGTTTTCCGTCAGCAGGACGTTCTAGTACTTTTGTCGGCGGCAGATGCGCTGTTAAGTGGCGTCCGTGAATAGGCGCGTTGGACTTGAGCGGTGCGTTGCCAGAGAGGATTCGTGGGAGGAAGTTCATGAAGTTTTGGAAGGCTTTCATTCTACTCGCTGGCTTTGCGGTCCTATCGAGCTGTGGGAGCAATGGCTCCGGCATTACAGTCGCAATTTCTCCCACAGCTACAACGGTCGTCCTTTCGGGCACCCAGCAATTCACAGCCACCGTTTCTGGAAACTCCAACACCAATGCAAACTGGTTCGTCAGCACGACGGGCGGCACTCTGGTCTCCGGCGGAAATTCGACCATCGGTACAATCAGCAGCACTGGCCTCTACACAGCGCCCTCTGCGCTTCCCAATCCGACTATGGTCACGGTTACGGCGGAAGCGGCCGCGTCAAGCGGTGCAACGGCTGCAGCTACGGTCACGCTGGATTCCGGCATACGCGTAACTATCTCACCCACGGCACCAACGATTGGCACCAATGAAGTGCTGACTTTTACAGCTACGGTCACAGGTAGCATTGACCTTGGTGTTACATGGTCAGTCAATGGTGTCATCGGAGGCGGCAGCAGCATTGGCACTATCACGGCCAATGGAGTTTACACGGCTCCGCCGACTGCTCAGACCGTTACCATCACCGCGACATCAGTCGCCGATATCAGCGCTAGTGCGACATCTACTGCTACTATTGTCGCTCCCGTTCAGCCGGTAGTCAGCTCCCTCGATCCATCGGTTACAGGACAGGGGTCCGCGCTCCAGAATGTATACCTGCAAGGCGAAAATTTCCTTAGCACCAGCGTCGCATACGCCGATGGTGACCCTGATCCCACCACGTTTATTTCCACCACCTTCCTCTTAATAACCCTGCCGGCTGATTTGCTTACGGCGGCGGGCCCTCTTTCAGTTGTTGTGCAAGCCCAGGACGGTCTGATGTCAGCGCCGATTTCCCTAACTGTGATGCCTGTCCGGCCCGCCATTGTTTCCGCTACGCCCGCGAGTGTGCCAGTAGGCGGCAATCCCGTAGGCGTAAATCTCGATGGCGGCTATTTTTCACCATCTACGACCGCGGTATTTAACGGCCAAGTGCGTGGTGCCACGGAGTCCAACAGCCGCCAGTTGAACGTTGGCCTCGCCGCCGGTGACACTGCGACGGCAGGCCTATATTCAGTCGTCGTGCAGAATGCCGGTGTGACGCCTCCGGCCCCTTCGACGGCCGCTATAAATGTGGCCGTGCAACCGGTAGCTTCGCAGATTCCGCTGTTCCCTGTAGCGACCCTTAATACCGGTATGCAGCCCGTTTCTGTCGCGGTTAATACTGCAACGGGTGTAGCTGTGGTCGTCAATAAGGGGGATAGTCCTGGAACCGTTACCCTAATAAATTTGGTCACCAACACGGTGATGAGTACGATCCCTGTTGGCGCGGCACCTACCAGCGTCTCAGTGGATAATCTGTTGGACCAGGCCGCCGTGGTAAACAGCGGCGATAATACCGTCTCCGTGGTGGACTTGAGCACGCAAACCGTTGTGGCTACCATTCTGTTGCCCAGCGCTACCAACGCCTATTCGGTTGGTGTTAACCCTCTAAGTCACCGCGGCCTGGTTGCCAATCAGTCCACCAATGCTGCCACGGTCATTGATCTGAGCACCTCACCTCCGTCGGTGGTATGCGTTGTGGGAGGGAGCAACCCCCCTAATAGCTGTTCGCCGGGCGCCATCACTCAGGGCGTTAATACGGGTGTTGCGCCTGCCGTGGCTATTGATCCCCAGCTCAACTGGGCCGTGGTTACTCCCGGTGGATCCGGAACTGTTACGATAGTTGATCTCGGAAGGGCCCCCAGCACCGGCGACGTAGGCCGCATCCCGAATGTGGTAGCCTCGCTGATTATCCAGCCGACCACGCAGGGAATCGCCATCAATCCCGAAACCAATCAGGCGTTGCTTACCGATCCGATGAACAATTATTTTAGCCAATTCAGCTTGCTGGATCAGACCGTGAACACTCTGACTCTGGACCTGGGCGAAGTTGCTTCAGCGGTTAATCCCCTTACCAACACGGGTATCAGTGTGAATTCTCTCAGCAATCAGGCCATCGTCATCAACCTTCAAAATTTCCAATTGCTGACCCAGGGAATACAGGTTGGCTTGTCCCCTGCAAGCGTTGATATTGATCCGGTAACCAATGAGGCTATCGTTGCCAATTCAAAGGCCGCCACCGCGTCGATTCTTTCGCTGGGACCCATCCGGCCACTCCATATCGTCCAAAGCAGTCCAGCGACGACTTTTACGTCAACGGCCCCGTTAACCTTGACGATTGTCGGCGGGGGGTTTGCAACAGGTTCGGTCGTGCGTCTCAACCAAACCACCGTGTTGCCTACCACCTTGCTGCCCGCTGGCTGCACCACGAATTGTCGCGAGTTGACCGCCACCGTCTCCGGCACTTTGCTTGCCTTTCCGCAGCGGTATATCGTGGATGTATTGAACCCCGACACCACTGTCACCAACGCCAGCGATCTCGCCGTAATGGCCGCCGTGCCGGTTGGAACATCACCCGGGGCTGTTGCGATTGATCCCGATAACGAAACTGCCGTGGTTACCAATATAAGCGACGGTACGGTGAGTCTGGTCAATCTCACTACCGATACGGCATCGGCGCCGATTATCGTCGGCTCCCAACCCGAAGGCGTCGCAGTTCTTCCTCGACTGGGCCGCGCGGCGGTCACCAACTTCGGCAGCAACACCGTCTCTCTCGTGGACCTCACTCAGGATTTGGTCATCGCCACCGTTCCCGTGGGTGTTGGGCCGCTTGGAATTTCTATTAACCCTGATACGGCAGTAGCTGTGGTCGCTAATACCGCGTCAAATGCCGTGACGTTATTGGGAGTAGACACTGGGGTGAGCACCGGGAGCGTCCCCGTGGATACTTATCCAAACGCTGTGGCCATTGATCCCGTGCTGAATTACGCCGCAGTGACCGCAGCCACTGAAAACACAGTTGACTTGGTGAATTTGGCCGATAGCACAATCGTGGGCCGAATCAGTGCCCAGGAGCTTCCCACCGGCGTGGTGTTTGATCCCGCCGGCAATATGTTCGTTGTGGCCGACAGTGTCGAAAACAATGTCACCCTGATTGATCCCCAAACTTTGCAGACGACCTCCGTGCGGACGGGCATTAATCCGGTCTCTCTCGATTATAATTTCCAAACGAGCACATTGGTTACCGCCAATAACGTCAGTAACACAATCTCAGTGATTGACTACCTGTCCCAGACCGTGCAGGCCGTCCTGCCTATTGCCAATTCGGCGATGTTTTCCGTGGCTATAGACCCGCTTTCCAACATGGCCGTCGTCGCTGATCAGGCTAATAATCGCGTGCTAATTGTGCCATTGCCGCACTAGGGATTTTGGGCTTTGGGGCACCCATCTGCTGGAAATTGATCATCTGCATGTTCGTGGAATTTGCGTTGACCAATAGCAGCGAAGGCCCTTATAATTCATTGTTAGGGTTTTCCCCACATTTTTTCAAACTTTAGCAAGGAGCACATATGAAGATTCATTTTGCGGCCGCGGCCTTCGCGGTGTTGATGTTCTTGCCTGCGTCTTGGGCTCAAACGGGTGCGGCGTCTTCCGTAGGGGCCGGTAAAATTGGTGTGCTGAACGTCCAGCTTGCCATTGCCAGCACAGCCGAGGGTAAACAGGCCGGCGCACAACTGCAGACGAAGTTCGCGCCTCGGCAAGCCGAGCTGGAGCAGCTAAACAAGGAAATTGACGATATTCGTAACCGGTTGCGCACGGCCTGGGCTACCTTGAGCGACGATGAACGTTCGCGTCTTGCCTTGGACGGGGACCAGAAGAACCGCCAGCTACAGCGCAAGCAGCAGGAATTGCAGGATGATGGCCAGGAAGCCCAGCGCGAAGTCTTCGACCGTATTGGCCGCAAAATGGTCACGGTGCTAGATTCTTACGCCAAGTTGAACGGCTATGCGTTGATTATTGATAGCTCGTCGCAAAGCTCCACGGTGGTATATGCCGCCCCGCAGACTGATATCTCGCAGGATATTATTCGCCTGTACGACCAGTCCAACCCGGTCAGCGCCACGCCTTCCGCCTCCTCATCAGCGCCGGCTCACCGGGCGACCGCTCAGCCGCGCAAGCAGCCCTAAACTAGTCAAGCTCTTAATGGCCCCCGGCCTCTCGCCTTGCGGCGGGAGGCTTTTTTCTGTGTGCCGAGCATGTTCGACAGCTTGGGGGTGAAAGTCCCCTACCCATCCTGATGGAGGAGAAGGGTTAGTGAAGCGCAAGGGCTGAGCCGCGAGGGGAGGTCTGAAAGAAGCGCGGAGCAAACACGCGAGCCGATGGACAAGAACTGGATTGGAGGCCTACGGTGCCGGGCGAGCGAGCAAGTGATCGCGAAGCCCACATCCATCAAAGGCACTGGTGGTAAATCCGGCGGTTGTGCGTGGAAGGCGATCGAACTTACCTCGGGAGGTCTGGGGCATGTCACGAAATGGTGACTGAGGGTGGAGAGATTCACTCTGACCGTGCGGCAGAAGTCAGCAGCGGGCGTAGTAGTCGCGCAAGCGATGAAGGCCCAAACAGCAGGGAGCGACAAGTAGGACGCAGGACTCGATGAGCGACAAGCGGCAGAAGAACCAGCTAGAGCTGGCCTTTACTGAGGAGGGGAGGAGTGAAGCTCCGAAGGCTTCTCAGGAAGGGACCGAATCGCGCACGGCGAAATGCGAAACCGAACGTCCAGCTGGTCACGAGCAGTTGATGGAAGAAGTCGGCGAGCGGGAAAACTGCTGGCAGGCTTACAAGCGAGTGAAGGCGAACAAAGGAAGTCCGGGAATCGACGGCATGAAGGTCGGAGATCTCTCGGGCTACCTGAAGCAGCACTGGCCCTCCATACGGGAACAGCTGTTGCGTGGGACCTACCAACCACAACCGGTGAGACGGGTGGAAATCCCGAAGCCGGACGGCGGGGTGCGAAAGCTTGGCATTCCGACGGTACTGGATCGCTTGATCCAGCAGGCGGTCATGCAGGTTCTGCAACGCAGATGGGACCCAACATTCTCCGAACACAGTCACGGGTTCCGGCCGAAACGCTCGGCGCATCAAGCGGTAGCCAAGGCACAGCAGTACATAGCCGCAGGCCATCGCTGGGTGGTAGACCTCGATCTCGAGAAATTCTTTGATCGAGTCAATCACGACAAACTGATGGCCGCGATCTCACGGCGGGTGACCGACAAGAGAGTGCTCCGGTTAATCGGAGCGTTCCTGAAAGTGGGTGTGCTGGAGAACGGGCTGGTGAGTCCGGCGGAAGAAGGAACACCGCAAGGTGGCCCACTTTCTCCGCTTCTATCGAACATCGTGCTCGACGAATTCGACCGCGAACTGGAACGGCGCAAGCATCGCTTCGTGCGGTATGCGGATGACTGCAACATCTACGTCCGCAGCCAACGAGCGGGACAGCGGGTGATGACGAACGTCACGCGCTTCCTCACGCGACGGCTCAAGCTCAAGGTAAACGAGGCCAAGAGTGCGGTGGCTCGACCAGTGGAGCGAAAGTTCTTGGGGTTCAGCTTCAGCAAAAACAAGGAGCCCAAGCGGCGCATAGCGCCGAAGGCCCTGTTGCGCTGCAAGCAGAAAGTCAGAGAACTTACGCGACGGACACGAGGAATCAGTCTGGCACAAATGACCAAGGAACTTGCGGCCTATTTGAGAGGCTGGAAGAGTTACTTCGGCTTCTGTCAGACACCCTCGTTGCTGAAAGCTCTGGATGAATGGATACGGCATCGTCTGCGATCCATGATCTGGAAGCAGTGGAAACGCGGGAAGCAGCGGTACGCGAAGTTAGGTCATCTCGGGATCGGTAGGGACCTCGCCGCACAAACGGCGGGCAGTCCACTGGGCCCCTGGCATCTGGCGAACAGTCCGGCCCTGTCTTACGCGCTTCCCATCGCTTACTTCGACTCGCTCGGCCTTCCTCGCCTGTTCGATGGTGGGNNGGCGACTGCTCCCCCTATGCCGATTGCGCACACACTTTTGCTGACAACTTAATGTTCCCTCGGCCTGTCTGCAAAGGTCATCCTCGCTTGACCCTCGCCGCCAGCAGGAATAAACTTGTCTTTCCAGTTGAAACTCAGTTTCAACTGAATATCACATGATTTCCGCTCTTCTTCTTGCTCTTCGCGAAGGTGTCGAAGCCGCGCTGGTCGTGGGCATTGTACTCGTGTATCTAGATCGCTCTGGCCGGCGCGCGCTCGCAAAATACGTGTGGGCGGGGACGGTTCTCGCTGTCGCGGGAAGCATTGCCGCGGCCGCGCTTTTACAGCGCTGGCGCATCAGCGAGGATGGCTATGAGGGCGTCCTGATGCTCGTCGCTGGCGCTCTGGTCGTCACCATGATCCTTTGGATGAACCGGGTGGCTCGCAGCCTGCGCAAGGAAATTGAGCAGCGTGTTGACACCTATGCCAGCCGGGGCGGATTCGCCGCTGGCTTCGGTCTGGGCCTTTTTGTCTTTCTAATGATCATTCGCGAAGGCGCGGAACTTGTGCTGATCCTGCGCGCTGTCGAATTCTCAAGCGAGGGTCTGGGAGTATGGATTGGCGCGGCGTTGGGCTTGGCCCTGGCCGTTGCCGTGGGCATCTTTTTCTTCAAGGGCACGCTTCGCATTCCGTTGCAGAAATTTTTTGCGGTTACCACCACTATCCTTATTGTCGTTGCTTTTCAACTGGGATTGACCGGGCTGCACGAGCTTAGTGAGGCTGAGTGGCTGCCCTCCAGCCGCACGGAGATGGCTTGGATTGGTCCCATTGTTCGCAACGAGATTTTCTTTTTTGTGGTGATACTGGGTGTCGCCGGTCTGGCGATTTTGCGCCAGTATGCCGCTACTCCCCAGTCCGTGGCTGCAGAACCTGTCAGCTCCACCAATACTGCGGAACGCCGTCGTCTGGAATGGGAGCGCCGCAAGCAGCGCCGCTGGACGTTCGCCGGAGCGTTTGCATTTCTAGCCGTCATTCTACTGCTCACCGCCGATTTCGTTTACGCACGCGCCGCATCCAAGCCCGCGACAGCCCAGGAATTGGTGGCTGTAAATGGCGTGGTTACGATCCTCCTTTCCGAACTCACTGATTCAAATCTCCATTTTTACTCGGCCGATTCCGGTGGCACGGTGGTTCGGTTTCTGGTGATTCATAAGCATAACGGGGAATACGCCGTCGCTCTTGACGCCTGCCAGATTTGCGGCGCGCGCGGATATCGCCAGGAAGGCGACAACATCATCTGCCGCAATTGCGGCGCTGCAATGTATGCTCCGTCCATCGGTGAAGTGGGCGGATGCAATCCCATTCCCGTTACTTCCCACGTCATGGGAGCGCAGATTGTTGTGGATCTTTCCTCGCTCTCCGGCGCCACCGCTCAGATTCATCCCTGACCCATGTTCATTCGCCTGGTGGCTCGCTCCTTCGTTCGTAATCCGCTCCGCAAGCTGTTGGGAGTTCTCGCCGTACTGCTCGGAATTGCCGTCTCCACGACCACACTCACGATGGCGATTGATGTCGGAGATCGGCTCGCCGCCGAATTTCGCGGGTTCGGCGCAAACATTCTGGTGCGTCCAGTGGCGGATAGTCTCCCCTTGGAAGTGGGCGGCGTGGACTATCGCCCGGTGGATGAGGGCGCATGGCTGGCCGAAGCCGATCTGGGCAAACTGAAGACGATTTTTTGGAGGCACAATATTGTTGGTTTCACGCCATTTCTAGAATTACCGGTCACGCTGCAATTGGCAGGCGGTGCCTATGCGCCCGCAAACGCATCCTCAACCCCGCTCGGCGCTGTCCCTGTGTCTTCGCCCATCACTTTAATCGGCTCATGGTATCAACATGACGTCGCCGTGCCCGACGGCACGTCCTTTCGAACTGGTCTCGCTCGCACCCATCCCTGGTGGGATGTTCGTGGCAGTTGGTTTTCCGATGGCGCCGCGGAATGTGTGGTGGGTGATAGGCTGGCGGCCCGTCTTGGCATTTATGCGGGAGAAGTCCTTCGCATCAGTTCCACTAACGGCAGTTCTCAGACGGTGACGTTAACTGTTGCTGGCATCCTTTCCACTGGCGGCGCGGAAGATGACGCCATTGTTGCGCCGCTCGCGGTCGCTCAGCAGCTTTCCGGCCATCCGGGCCAGTTTCGTACTCTTTTCGTCAGTGCCATCACCAAGCCTGAGGACGCGTTTTCCGAACGCAATCCCGCCACGATGAGCGGCGCGGAATACGATCGTTGGTATTGCTCTCCATATATTTCCTCGATCGGCCGCCAGATTCAGCAGGTGCTCCCCGGAACGGAAGCGCGGCCCATTCGCCGCATCGCCGAAACCGAAGGCCGCATTCTCACTCGCGTCAGTGGACTTTTCTGGCTGGTGACGCTGGCCGCTCTCGCCGCGGCCATGCTGGCTATCTCCGCTATTTCTGTTACCAGTATTTTGGAGCGGCGCTCCGAAATCGGCTTGCTCAAAGCGCTTGGCGCGCGCAATGGGCTCACCTCTTTCCTGATTCTCGGAGAATCTGCTCTGCTTGCGCTGGTGGGTGGGCTGGCCGGCTATGTGACTGGCACCGGCTTGGCGAGGCTGCTGGGAGAGGCTGTTTTTGGCGCACCATCGCAGCCCCGTCTCATCGTGGTGCCCGTTGTTCTCGGTCTGGCTCTCGCTGTAACTATTCTGGGCAGCGCGCTTCCGCTGCGGCAGGCCGCGCAATTCGATCCCGCCGCAATCTTGCGGGGCGAGTAAAATGTTTACGCGCTTGCTGTGGGGCATCCTTCGATCCAGCAGTGGACGGCTGATTGTCGCGCTGCTGGCACTAACCAGTGGCGCGGCTGTACTTGCCGCTCTTCTCACCATGCAGGCTGACGTCCAGCGGAAACTCTCTGGTGAATTTCGCACCCTCGGCGCAAATTTAATCATCCAGCCGCCGCAGGCTCTGCCCACCGCTCGCGAAATTAACAGCGCCGCCACTACAACATTGTTGGACGCCAGCGTCATTCNNGTCTCGCGCCATATCTTTACGTTGTGGCTCAGGCCAACGGCCGGCCGATTGTCGTAGCTGGGACCTGGCCCGGCGCGGCGCTGAGATTGTCGCCTTCGTGGAAACTCGTGCAAGGCCGCTGGATGGATTTGCCCCACGACGATTCCGAGTGCATGTTGGGCCGTGACGTGGCGCACGCCCTCGGCCTCGCGCCCGGCGATCAAATTCGTCTGCAGACCAGCCATGCTTCGCCGCGCCTCATCATTGCCGGAATACTGGAGGCTGGCGCCGACGAAGACGATCAGGTGATCGTCAGTCTCGCTCTGGCTCAGCAACTGGCTGGCACGCCCGACAAAATCAGTCTGGTCGCGGTGAACGTGCCGGGTTCCGCTTCGCAAATGGAGCAGGCTCGCCGCCGTTTAGCTGCGGCGCTGCCCACTGCCGAGGTGCGTCCCCTTCGCCAGGTCACCGAAGCCCAGGGCGACATTGCAAGGCGCTTGCGTGTGCTTGTCGCATCCATGGTGATTTTGATTCTGCTGTTGACGCTGCTCTGCGTGCTGGCCACCATGGCCGCGCTGGCCGTCGAACGCCGCCTTGACGTTGGTCTTATGCGCGCGCTGGGCGGCTCCATTTCCCGCGTCGTCTCGCTCTTCCTTGCCGAGGCGGCCTTGCTAGGCGCGCTTTCAGGGCTCGCAGGCTACCTGATTGGCATCGTGCTGGCTCGCTGGGTGGGAGGGCGCGTCTTTCAATCGCTCATTTCGCCGCAATGGAAAATTCTGCCGCTGACCGTCGCCATTATGGTTGCGGTCGCTCTAGCGGGTGCGCTTCCGTTGCGCCTGCTCGGCAAGGTGCGCCCCGGCGCAATATTAAGAGGCGAAGCATGACCACTCGCGATTCAGCCCCGCGCGATGTTTCCGTCCTGGTGGACGTGCGCGATCTTTCCAAACGCTTTGGCGAAGTCAACGCGCTTGAAAGCGTCAGCTTCCANNGACCACTCTCATCAACGTTCTCGGGGGACTCGACACGCCCACTTCCGGCCACGCGATCGTGGACGGCATGGACGTCGCCGCGCTCAACGAGGCCGAGCTCACCCGTTATCGTGCGCGCAAAATCGGATTTGTTTTTCAGCAGTTTCACCTGGTGCCGTATCTCAGCGCCGTGGAAAACGTGATGCTCGCGCAATNNCCGGCGGAGAGCAACAACGCGTGGCCGTGGTTCGCGCACTGATCAATCAGCCAAGCCTGATTCTTGCCGATGAACCCACGGGCAACCTCGACGACGCCAACGAGCGAATCGTGCTGGAAATCTTTCGGGAGCTCCATGCCGAGGGCCACACTATCCTGATGGTTACTCACAATCCCGCCATCGGCGATTTGGCCGATCGCGAAATCAGGCTGGAGCATGGCCGCCTGGCGTCGCCAGCGTCTATCACTACACCAGAAGCGCCCAAGGTTAAGAACGCTCGCGCGCCTGAAACCGCCAATCGCTGACTGGAGACTTCGCCATGCCAATTCCCATTGACGTTCGCAAAAAGCCGATGGACGTGAAAATTCACGTCTCCACCGCCGCAGGCATGGATATCATCTGGTCCGACACCCATGCCAGCCACTACGATTTCGCCTACCTTCGCGACCTTTGCCCCTGCGCGCTTTGCAACGATGAACGGGAAAAAAAAAGCCGCATCGTGTCTTCCGGTTCCGGCGGGGCCGTGCTGCCCATGTTCAAGGCCAAAGTTACCGCCAAAGCGGCGCGCTCCGTCGGCCACTACGCCATTCAAATAGACTTTTCCGACGGCCATTCCACCGGCATCTTCAGCTTTGACCATCTCCGGGAAATCTGCCCGTGCCCCGCTTGCCAAAGGGAATTCGGCGCTGTGTGACAAGTATGAGGAAGCGCGCGCTTTGTCCACGATATGGAAAAACCATCCGATAAATTTCTAATGAAGTTTGTTAACGCAGGTAAGCTTCGCACAATCATCGACCGCCCCGCGAGCGGAACGGCATATCTTAGCGGTCAACCGCCATATTGATAAGAACGAAAATGATTGCGTGGGAGGAGGAGTCTTAACGGTATGAACCAATTTCCGCTGGGGTTTGTATGGGCGGATTGGCTACGGTTGTCCCGGAGATGGAGGGGGGGCCTGTGGATTCGATACGCTCGTCGATCCAGCAGAGCCGCCGAACGAGCCTGTTGAACCGAAGGAACTTGTCGAGCCGCCCGTTTGGCCACTGGCACCCGGCTGTGGAGCAGCGGCGCCAGCGGGGGCCGCTGCTGCTATGTCCAGTTGAGGGTTCCAGATAAATTCCCACTTCTTGTACGTCTTTCCAGTCTGAAAAATCTTGATTGAGGCCTTGTCCATTTTGCTGGCCACACCGGTAAGATTGCCGCCAAACACCTGACCAGTAGTATCCGCATTGCTCGCGTCTGTACCTGCTGAGGAAGATTGATCTCCCGGGGAGGTATTATTCGGCGAGGCGCTCCCGGGAGCGCCGAATCCAATCCCTTGCCCAGGAATGTTGGACTGTCCTGTTTGGCCCGAAGCGCCGCCGGATTGTCCATTCCCCGCCTGGCCGCCGCCGGATTGATAGATAGTATTGGTGGGTCCAGTCTGGCTCGTCGTGCCGCCTTGGGTTGAACCGCCCAGTCCCGTACTGCCCTGCCCGCCAGATTGCGTTGAGGAATCTTGTGGCGAACCATTGGAACTCTGGGAACTGCCAAATCCAGTATTCGAACCAAAGCTTGAACTGGAACCGAAACTCGAACTTGAACCAAAACTAGAACCTGAGCCAGAGTTGGAACCTGGGGCGGACAATCCGGGAATTCCCTGACCCGGCACCGGCGTGCCTCCCGCGGGCGCACCAAAGGAAATTCCGCTGTTCGGACGCAGCTTGGCAACCATATCCTGTAGCGAGTTGTAGAGCAGACTGTTGATCAACTGCCCCGTTGAGGTCACATAAATCAACCGCCAGGAACCGTCCTCCGGGTTCATTGGGTCCTTATACGCCTGCCGCATAAAGTGAATTCCGTTCTGTTCCTTCACAATATCGTCAAGGGTCTGCGGGTATTTCCCCATTTTCTTGTAGTAGAGCTTTACGCCCCGCTCATACTGATTGCCCCGGTAAATTAACTCGGCCTCTTTTTCGCGGCGCCCCTGCTGCATAATGTTGGGAATAGCCGAGGCCATGGCCACCATTACCAGGGCCACCATGAAAATAACCATCAGTAATGCGTAGCCTTTCTCTAATTGGCCCAGGGANNGCTTTCTGCCCACCCTGCACTGTGCTTTGCAAGCCGGAACTAGGCTCGGGACGAGATAATTCCGGTGCGGGCATTTTCAACGGTGAAAAGTAATTGGTCATTTCTTATTACTCGGTACTTGGAGGCGCCGGACTGGGTACGGGGTTTCCCAAAGCTCCAAATCCCGCCGGTGCCGCGGACACGTCGAGGCTTAGTGTGGTATTGCGCTTGGAGGAGATTTCCTGTACGTCCACGCTGTTGTTGTTGATTTTCAGCACGCGAAAATTATTCAGCAGGATGCCCCCCTGCGCTACTACGAAAACGTCATCGCTGTTGGTGAAAAAGGCCCGCCGCTCACCTGTTCTGGGATCAGCGGCGTACCCAAAAAATTTGGCGGGCACGTTCACCGGGGGAATGGGAGGGGGCAGCGCACGCTTCTTCGCTTCTTCCTCTTGCATTTTCTTCACCACCGAGGGAGGCGGAGGAGGGGCTTCACCGGTAAAAATATTGCGGTGAGTCCCGGAATATTCCGTGTTGCGAATGCGGTCGAGTAAGTCCAGCCGAAGGGAGGGATCTTCCACCTTCAAAGGCTCGTAGCGTTCATCGGCAACCACGCCGGCGAAAGAAGGACCGCTATTGTGGTTCAAATAGAATACAAACGCCAGCACAGCCGCCAGACCGCCCAGAACATAACCCTGATTTTTCTTGCTCATGCTCATGAACGGAAATACGTCCTCAGCGAAAGGCTTAACTTCAAATTATTGCCGCTTGAGCCGGCGCTCAAGGCCAGATTTTCAAGCACGTAAAAATTGTTGGAACGCTCCAGACCGTTGATCAGCTTAATCAGGCCATTGTAATCGCCCTCCACCGCGGCGGTCACTTGNNGCCACGGTCTTTAATGTCTTTTTGGCGATAGCCCACCACGCTGGTTCTCAAGCCGGCCTTTCCCGCAATGTCGCCCAGATCTTCTACGATCACCGCATAGCCCGTCCTGCCCGGGGGCAGGTCTTTCGTATAGAACACATCGCTCTGTTTGCCCACCTGAGCCAAGTGGGAACGAATAATTTCCGCGTGCTTAACGTCGGCGGCAAGCAGGCGCTCCTCCGCCAGCAGCCCGGCCTCGTGCGCATGCTTCGATTCTGGAGTATCGCTAGAGGCGCGCCATGCCAAAACGAGAAGGATCAAATCCAACATCACCAGTACGCCCAATGCCACGCGTATGTAAAGCTTCGATTTCGGGTTCAGGCGAATCATGTGGTGGAGTACATGGCCTCCAGCTCCATCAGCACTTTATCGTTCAAGTTGCCCTGTTGTNNTTGTTCCTTGGGATGCGTTTCCTGTCGCACTTCCACGTCCGAAAAAGTTTTGGACTTTTCGAGAGCCTTCAGAAATTCCAGTTTGCCGTCATCGCTCTGCGCGCCAATGACCAGTTTCACTTCCAGATGACCGTTCCTCAACTGCGGCGCTATGCTCACCAGACGAACGCCCGTGGGCAATGTGGTTTCCAAATCCTGAAAGATTTCGGTCCAGGGAAAACTCCTCTGTTGGATGAGTGAATTCAGGAACGCCGCTCGCTCAATGTTCTCGCGCTGGGCCGGCTGCCCAAAAAACGTCCTCAGACTTTCTTGCTGCTGCCGCAAAGTTTGGATATCGTCCTCGGTCTGCGAAATCTGAGCGCGAACCAGGCTATCCGCTCGCCGGACATGGACGACGTGCACGGAAAGCAACACCAGGGCCACCAGAGCAACCACTCCGCCCGCCCCATAGGTAACGACAAAACGGCGCTGATTTTCCAGCGCCTTTGTCGCAAGGTTAAGCCTAACCTTCATTAGTTCCCCACCTCTTCGGACATCAAACGCGGCGTTCCAGTCCCCATCCAACTAGGCCTTCGAGGTTTTGGTTGAGCAACCCAGCGGCCTGCTCGGGGAGCACGATTCCGTCAGCGCCTTCGCCGAGGGCCAGCACCCCACAACTCAACTCGCGCGTCAGCATTTCACGCATTTCAACCTCACGCGTGCCGANNCTGCCGTTCCACGTGTCCTGATAATAGGCCACGGCGGGGAAAATCTCGTCCATCAGCGCCTGCAGTGGCGATTGGGATATCGACTGCAGTACCGAGGGCAGCGGCAGAGTAGCTATCGCGGAGGCCATTTCACTCGAGCGATAGACGCAAAGCGTCTGGCCGTGGACAATGACGGTAGTCAGATGTCGACCGCTGATACGCACCATCATGGTCGCACCCTTGGCGTCAAGCAATGGCAGCGATGCGAGGGATGAACTTAGGATCACTCCCGGGGACAAGCCAGCCCCCTCCGCGAGAGCCTCGTATTCGCGTAGCACGCGCTGGCGCGCCAGCGCAGTAACGACTTCCGCCCCCCCGTCCTTGCCATTTTGCCTCATGAAGGAAACGACGGTTTCTTCGACGTCGAAGGGAACGCTCTTCTTCAGGCGAAAGCGCAGCATCGGAATAGCATCTTCCTCGCGGCGGGGAAAGCTATCAAATGGAAGAATAAACACGCGCACGACGGGATCGGGCACCAATAGGGCCACGTTCCCGGAAGTCGCGCCAAGACGGTTCAACACCATCGCCAGGGCAGCCTGAACTGCGTCAGCATTAGCGATGTTCGTTTCTACCGCCGAGGGTTGAATGGCACCCGCGGGAATTTCTTCGATAGCATGGCCCTCCAGCTTGCGCCCCTG
>PKXT01000017.1 GCA_003133505.1 Acidobacteriota bacterium | reverse complement strand
GAAGCCCATGGCCATGAGTTTTGCGCAGGCGGAGAGTATGGTCATCGCGGCACAGGAGAGCGGACGCCTCTTCGGCGTCTCTTACTACCGCCGCCTTTACCCGAAACTCATCCGCGCCAGGCAACTCATCGCCGAGGGCGCCATCGGCCAGCCCGTCCTTGCGGAGGCCAACTGCCATGGCTGGCTCGAGAGCGAAGAGCGTGCCTGGTTGCGCGACCCAGCCATGGCCGGAGGCGGTCCGCTCTACGACATNNGACATCGCCTCCCACCGCATCGACGCTCTGAGTTTCCTCTTTGGCCGTCCTCGCCGCGCCACCGGCATCACCTCCAACGCGGTTCACGCCGTGGGCGTCGAGGACTCGGCGACTGTTGTTCTGCAGTTCGATGGCGGCATCCACGGCATCGTCGACGTGCGCTGGAATTCGCGCGTCCCCCGCGATCAGTTCCGTATCGTTGGGACCGAAGGCGAGATCGGACTGGACCCTTTGAACGGCCCGGAACTGCGTGTGGCGGGCCATGTCGAGACGCTGCCCGCGCATGCCAATGTTCACTATCCGCTGGTAGAGAATTTTGTCGATGCCGTTGTGAACAACCTGTCGTCCGCGGCCCTGGCTTCTCCCGGCGATCAGGCAAAGTGGGTCGATTGGGTCCTCGAACAGGTCATGCGAGTACCAACGCAATAAGGAGTTGCCAACTGTGAAAATGTCTTTCGCTGTTCCAGCCGTTCTTGCAGTCACGCTCGTTGCCGGTCAGCTCTGTGCCCAGACCACGGCCGCGCGCGATACGCGCATCAGGGCTGCCGGCCGGTCTACTGCGCAGGCACAGGTTGTTGCTCTAAAAGTTGGAGCCTCTTCCTGTCCGTTTGTTGCTGACGGGAGGCCTGTTGCAGCTACAGAAAAGAGGTAGGCTGCGCAGGTTATGGAGGTTATGGAGGTTTTTAACCATCACGCGCCTCAACAAAGTATATCGCGCGCGCGAAGAATAATGGCAATCCGCCATGCGAGCCCGGACATCTGTTCTTATGGTTATCTGGGGTGTGGCGTTTTGCCTGTCGCGCGGATTCGTTTCTCCGCCCGGTTGCACGCTGAGATTTCAATCCTGGAGCGGAATGAATGGCGATAGTTCGGTCCGACGCACTGGTATTTTTTGGCGCCACGGGGGATCTGGCGTACAAGCAGATTTTTCCCGCGCTGCAGGGCCTGATTCGCGACGAAGGCTTCGATCTGCCGATCATCGGCGTGGCGAAAGCCGGCTGGAATCTGGACCAGCTGAAGGCTCGCGCGAAGGACAGTCTGGAAAAACATGGCGGCATCGACCAGGCGGCCTTCGAAAAACTGCTGGGCCTGCTGCGCTATGTGGACGGCGACTACAACGACCTGAACACCTTCACGCAGCTTCGCCAGCAGCTGGGACAAGCGCAGCGGCCGCTGCATTACCTGGCGATCCCGCCGAGCCTGTTTGCGGTGGTCGCGGAAAACCTTGCCAAGTCGGGCTGCGCGACCAATGCGCGCGTGGTGGTGGAGAAGCCGTTCGGACGCGACCTGCAATCGGCGCAGGAGCTGAGCCGCACTCTGCATCGGTTTTTCCCGGAAGAGGATATTTTCCGCATCGATCACTTCCTGGGCAAAGAGCCGGTGCAGAACGTCCTCTATATGCGATTCGCCAATCCGGTATTCGAGCCCATCTGGAACCGCGATCACGTGCGCAGCATTCAGATCACCATGGCGGAGGAGTTTGGCGTCGAGGATCGGGGCAAATTCTACGACGAAGTAGGAACACTTCTGGATGTGGTGCAGAACCACATGCTGCAGGTGGTGACGAACCTGACCATCGATCCACCGACGGGCGAAGACTGCGATGCCACCCGCGATCGCAAAGCGGAACTGATGAAGGCCATTCGCCCGCTGACCCCGGACGCCGTGGTGCGCGGGCAATATGAGGGCTATCGATCGGTACCTGGCGTGGCTCCGGGATCGAATGTCGAAACCTTCGTCGCGATCCGGCTGCACATCGACAGCTGGCGGTGGGCGGGTGTGCCCATCTATATCCGCGCCGGCAAGATGCTGCCGGTGACGTGTACGGAGGCTACTGTGCAATTCAAGCGGCCGCCGCGGGAGACCTTCGGAGAACTGGTGCCTGTTAACTCGGCGCATATGCGCATCCGCGTGAGCACGGATTTCTCGATCGGGCTCGGCGTGCGGGTCAAGATTCCGGGAGAGCGCATGGTGGGGCGCGATGTGGAACTCGACCTCCACAGCCAGCCGGTCGACGAAATGCCTCCCTACGAACGGCTGTTGGGCGACGCCAGCCGGGGCAACGTGGAGTTGTTCTCGCGACAGGACCTGGTGGAGGCGCAGTGGCGCATCGTCGAGCCGATTCTGGGGAATGTCACGCCCGTCTATACGTATTTGCCAGGAACCTGGGGCCCGGAGGAGGCCGGCCAGCTGATCGGCAACGATGGACCGTGGATCGATCCCGTCGTGGAGACAGACAAGAAACCGTGCTGAGGGTCCCTGGGGCGCACCAGGATAAGTCGCCGCGCCCCCGCTGGAAGATTTCCGGCGCAAAGGATTCCGCTCAGTCGCCGCCCGATCCCACGCCCTTCTCCAGGTGACCGCCGAATTCATAGCGCATGGCCGAGAGCAGCCGGTCCGAATACTCTTCGCTGCCGCGCGAGGCGAAGCGGGCGTAGAGCGCCGCGCTGATGACCGGCGTCGAGACGCCCTCATCGACGGCGGCCTGCACGGTCCATCGTCCCTCGCCTGAATCGGAGACGCGTCCAGCGAAGTTCGAGAGCTCGGGGCTTTCGTGCAAGGCCGCTGCGGTGAGATCCAGCAGCCAGGAGCCGATGACGCTGCCGCGACGCCAGACCTCGGTGACTTCGGGCACATCGATGTCGTACTGGTACAGGTCGGGATGGCGCAGCGGCGTGGTCTCTGCATCGGCCTCGCGCTTCACCTTGCCGGCGTTGGCATTTTTGATGACGTTCAAACCCTCCGCATAGGCCGCCATGATTCCGTATTCGATGCCGTTGTGAACCATCTTCACGAAATGGCCCGCGCCGCAGGGGCCCACGCGTCCCCAGCCTTTATCGGCCGCAGGAGCCAGCGCCTGAAAGATGGGCGCGAGGCGCGCGACAACATCTTCATCGCCGCCAACCATCAGGCTGTAGCCTTCCTTCAATCCCCAAACGCCGCCGCTGGTGCCCGCGTCCACATAGGAGATTTTCTTGTCGCGCAACGCGGCCGCGCGGCGCTGCGAATCGCGGTAATAGGAATTGCCCCCGTCAATAATCGTGTCGCCGGGCGCGAGGAGCTTCACCAGATCGGCGATGGTATCGTCCACCGAATTGCCGGCAGGCACCATCATCCATACCGCGCGCGGAGCGGAAAGTTTGGAGACCATTACTGCGAGAGAATCCGCGCCTTCGGCCCCGGCCGATTTCACCTTGGCCACCGCGGCGGCGTCACGGTCGAATCCCACCACCTGATGCCCCGCTTTCATCAGGCGCTCGGACATAAATGCGCCCATTTTGCCCAGCCCAATCATTCCCAATTGCATTGCCTCTCCCTTGCCACTCAATTCGTTCCCTTGGTGTCGCTTTTCGACCGCTCCGGAGAAATTATGACGCCTTCGGAGGCCAAATCGGCGCGAAGCTGCGAAGCGCTCGTAAACTGTATCGTACGCATGCCCAGTTCGCGGGCGCATTCCAGATTGAGGGCGCGATCGTCCACGAAAAGACATTCCTCCGCCGCTGACTGGGTGATGTAAAGCGCCAGACGGTAAATTTTGGGATCGGGCTTGCGGCAGGCCAGATAACAGGAACTGAAAAACGCGTCGAAGTAATCCGCAAGGTGAAATTGCTTGATGCGATATTCGTTCAATTCCAGCGATTCGTTATTGAGCGCGGCGTTAAAATAGCGTCCGGTATCGGCCAGCTCGGAAAGGATAGCCAGGGATTCGGGCATTGCCTGCGACTGCTCGAAAAAGAATCTTTCGAAATCGGCGGGGGTGAAGGAACGGTCGCGGTAAAAAATAACGCGCTGGAGATATTCAGGGAGCGACACCTTGCCGGTTTCAAAAGCGCTGAGCAACAACTCATGGCGGTCTTCAAATTCGTCCCAATCGAGATTGAATTTTTCGGCGGCCTGCTTACGCGAGCCGCGGTCCCACCCATTGGTGAGCAGCACGCCGCCAAAGTCCCAAAGAATTGTGGAGATTTTACCCACGCGCAAATTCCGCGATGGTGGCAATACCGGCGCGTACGTCCGCGCCCAACTGGATACGGAGCACTCTACGCCCGCGCTGTTTCAAGGCCGCGAAATCGCCCAGCGCCTGAGCCTTGATGAGCTGCCCAAAGGTGTAATTGGTTTCCGGAACAGCGACATCCTGCGATGGAGCATCGAGCAATTGAATGAAGAGACCGGTGTTGGGGCCGCCCTTGTGAAGCTGCCCCGTCGAATGAAGGAAGCGCGGACCATAACCCAGCATGGTCGCCAGTTTGGTGCGGTCGCGCAATGTCACCCGCAATGACTCCAGCGATTCGGTAAGAGCATCAGAGGGCGCAAGCCATGCGTCAATTCCAATGTAATCGCCTTCGTGTGACGATTTCAGCCAATCGAGAACAGCGGTGCGAACCTGATCCCCCTGCGCGATGGAAATCGGTTCAGCATTAGCCACGCCCAAAGCCGCCGCTGGATCGCCGGGATCCTGCATCGCCTTATGAGCCAGATCCTTGGCCAGTTGCACGTCGGGCTGATTGAAGGGTTGAATGCCAATCACCGCTCCAGCGGCAGCCACACCCATTTCCCAGCGGAAAAATTCCTGCCCCACATCGGTAATCTCGCGCAAAGTTAGGTGAATAACCGGATATCCCTCTTTTTCCAACGCGGCGATCGCTTTCTGATCCGAATTCTTCTCGGATTCTAGCGCCAGATGAATGAATAGGCGATCCTTCCCATAGACAGCGGGTTCGCCAAGTTTTTCATTAGCGACGGGAACGATCCCCTTGGAGTTTTTACCTGTGCTTTCGGCGATAAGCTGTTCCACCCATTCAGGAAAAGCGGCTAATCCCGGCGAAGTCACAAACGTGACTTTGTCGCGGCCGGCGAGAGCCGCTTCGCCAAGAATCGCGCCAAGGCGCAGCCCCGGATTCTGCTCCGCCACTACGGCTGCGCCGCAAGCCTGCTGCATGATGAAGGCGCGCTCCAAAAGGCGCTCGATATCCACGCCAATGATGGCGGCGGGAACCAGCCCAAACATCGTCAGGGCGGAATAACGTCCGCCCACTTCGGGCACCGCTTCGAAGGTCCCCCGAAATTTCCGTTCCTTGGCGAGCGTTCCCAGCGGCGTGTTGGGATCGGTAACAGCCACAAACTGGCGGCCTGGATCGGACCGGAGAGCGACAACTTTTTTCCAGAAATAATAAAAGAACGACAGCATTTCGGTGGTTGTTCCCGATTTGCTGGAAACCAGAAACAGCGTATGAGCCAAATCCACGCCCTTTTCCATGGCCTCCACTGCGGCGGGATGCGTGCTATCCAGCACCATCAGCCCGGGATCGCCGGGACCATTTCCAAACGTTTTCTGAAAAACCTCCGGTGCAAGGCTCGAACCGCCCATGCCGAGAAGGATCACATGCGTAAATTTCTCCGCGCGAATCTCGTCTCTAAGCTTCAGCAAATTGCCGACATGTCCACGAAAATCTTCAGGCAGGCGGAGCCATCCGAGCCGATTGGTGATTTCCGAAGTATCCTTCGTAGCCCAAAGAGTAGGGTCCTTGTCCCAAACACGCTTCCCAAATTTGTCTTTGTCCCATGCCTCAACGCGAGCACGCACGGCATCGGCGATAGATCCAATTTTGTCGGTTTCGCCGTCCGCATCGGGGGCGGAGAGCGCAATCCGTTTGGCGTCCAGCGCGGACATCAGGTCGGCATATGATTTTGCGAACGAGGCGACTCCGTCCTTCTGTAACCGCTCGGTGATTTCGTCGAGATTCACCCCCGCTTTTTTCAAGGCCCCGAGGGTAGCGACGGCTTCGGGCACTCCGCCTGTGATGGTGTTGCCGCGAACGACGCCA
>PKXT01000011.1 GCA_003133505.1 Acidobacteriota bacterium | reverse complement strand
ACCTCAGGGGCAAGGCCACGAAACCACCGCTGCGCAGGTGGTCGCCGATGTGTTGGGCGTATCACCCCAGGTAATCCGAGTGCGTCCGGGTTTCGATTCTGATCGAAACGAATACACCGGCCATACCGGCACTTATGCGAGCCAGTTCGCGGTTACCGGCCTTTCGGCCATTCATGGCGCGGCGGAAAAACTGAAGGCGGAATTGCTCCGCGTGGCTTCGTTCGCTCTGGACGCGCGCGAGCACCGGCTGAATNNCGCGCGAGCACCGGCTGGAATTTGGCATGGGATCGATGGGGCCAGAAGTTCGCGTGAAGGGTGAGCCAGAGCGCGTGGTGAATTTCTGGCGGCTCGCGAATCTCGTATTTGTGAACAATGCCGAATTGCCAGAGGACATGGGCAATGTCACATTGAATTGCCGGTACGTCTATCGTGCGCCGTTTAAGGTGCCCGACCTTGCCAAGAAATACGGCAATCTGACGCTAACTTATGCCGCGCAGCTGCACATCGCGGTGATCGAAGTGGATGCGGAAACATGGCAGCCGAAAATTCTGGCCTATGCCGCTGTGGACGATTGCGGCCGAGCCATAAATCCGCGCATTGTTGAAGGTCAGGTTCACGGGGCAACTGCTCACGGGATCGGCGCTGCGTTGATGGAGCATTGCGCCTATGATGCCGAAGGCAATCTGCTGGCCAGCACGTTTTCCGATTACACGCCGATTACCGCGGTTAACATGCCCGATTTGCTGTACGGCCATATCGAGACGCCATCGCCTTTCAGTTATAACGGAGCGAAGGGAATGGGCGAAGGCGGCGCCGCCCCGGTGCATACAGTCTGTGCCGCGCTGCAGGATGCTGTCGCGTCGCGCAATATCTTCATCAATGACTCGCACAACACTGGCAGCAGCCTTTTTGACGCCTATCACGTTGCCGAATCGGGCGAGGGTTTCCAAAGCGTGCGCGTCGAAAGTCGCGGAGCGAAGTGATCGATGCAATTCTCACCAGCTTACTTTGAGTCTCCCGTGGGGGAGGATGGACCCGTTCTTGTGAGCTATTACGTCGCGTGGATTTCGCAGCTTGTAGCGTGATACGCGTCTGCATAGTTGGCTGTGGTGCGATTGGCAGTTTGTACGCGGCCCATTTGGCGCGCGTGTGCGAAGTATGGGCCTTCGTGCGTCGCCCCGAGCAGGCCCAGGCATTGAGAGAGGAAGGGATTCGGGTATCGGGCACTCACGAATTCCACGCGCACATTCACGCAACGATCCATCCCGCGGAACTGCCCCCGTGCGATTTCGCCATTGTCAGCACTAAGGCAACGCAAACGGTGGATGCTGTGGCTCCCATAGCAGAAAAACTGCGAAAGTGTGCGGTACTATCGGCGCAGAATGGGCTGGGTGGAGAAGAAGTAATTGCCGGCCTGACGCGCGGCTTCGTGATGCGTGGCACTACGTTCATGAGCGGTACGCGTCTGAGTGATACGCATGTAAAGTATGAATTGGATACGCCCACGTGGTTGGGTCCATTCGAGCGATCTGGGACGCCATTCTCTTTAGTGCAGCAGCTTGGGGGACTGATTGAAGCGGGTGGGCTGAAGGCCATTGCGTTGCCAGATGCGCGTCCCGCGCAATGGTCCAAGCTGATCTTCAACGCCTCGGTAAATTCCGTCGCAGCGCTGACCGAACTGCCGCATTGCCGCCTCTTTTCGGCGGAAGAACAGTTCGAGGATTTAGGTCATTTACTCCATGCTCTGATTGACGAAGGCAAGCAAGTCGCTTCCGGGCTGGGAATCAAGCTGGAAAACGACCCATGGGAGATGAANNCCGATCATCCGCCGTCAATGCTATATGATGTGCAACATCGTCTGGCAACCGAAGTGGATTTCCTCGGTGGTGCGATTGCACGTGAAGCCCGACGCGCGGGAACTTGCGCGCCGCTCCACGAGGCCCTTTATAGACTGATTAAGGGCAAGGAAGCATCGTGGAGTTGGAAGTCGGGCGCGGCTGTGGAAAGCAATCAGAAAATTAGTTGAGACCTGCAAAGCGTTGCGGCCGTTTTAGGGAGTAACGTCACCTGAATGTCGTTTCCGATTGATTACGCGAAATTGGAAAAGGTGCGCGGATTTATGGCCGCGCAGGATATGGATGCACTGGTTGTTCGTGCCCCGGATAACGTCCTCTATCTAACAAACTATTGGTGCATGAAAGGCTATGATATTGCGATTCTTCCCCGCGAAGGCGAACCTACTCTGCTGGTGATCGAGCCGCAATGGCGGGAAGCGCAGCATTCGGCATGGTGTGGCGACGTACGCTATTTCAAATTTTATCATCCGTCGGATCCAAGGCCGCCCACGGCGCGTTCGCTGGATATGACGCTGGATGTGTTGCGCGAGCGCAAGCTAACCGGACGAGTTGGCATCGAGCTTTCGCAAGGTTCCCAAATTTGCGATCGCATGGTGGGCGAGCCGACCGTCTTCACGCAGGGATACTTTGACGCCTTTCGCGGCGTGGTGAAGCAGGTAGCGGATTGCGCTCCATTGCTGGCCGAGGCGCGCGCCATCAAGACCAAGCAGGAGATCGAGCGCATGCGTCTGGCCAATGAATTGGCCGCGCTGGGAATGGAATTCGCGCGCGACAACATTCACTCCGGCATGAAGGAAAGCGAAGTGGGAGCCATGATAGAAGGCCGTATTCATGCCGTGGGCGTTGGCTATAAAGACAAGGTGGAAATGGCGCGCGCGTTCACTCTGGTCTGGTCGGGTCCTGGGATAGCCACCTTCACGGCCACGTCGAGTCGTCCCGTGCAGGAAAACGAACCCACTCTGGTGGAAATCTGGGTATGTGCGGATGGCTATTGGACTGACCTCACCA
>PKXT01000021.1 GCA_003133505.1 Acidobacteriota bacterium | reverse complement strand
GCCGTGCCCGGCCCGAAGCGTCCGGAGCTGCTGTCCTCGTTGTTAGTAAAAGCTAGGGACTGGCGTCTTGCATGGCAGTCGAGGTGAATCCTGCGAGCAGGGCGGACCTCCCGGTAACGCATGTTGATTTTGGTTTGGGGCTACGGCTGTTCAGTCTCAAAACCCTTTGAGAGCAACGGGGAAACGACGAATGGACGACCGCCGAAAAGCTGGCAGGAGGGAGTTCACTGATGTCTGACGAGTCTGTCATACGCCTGTCGTGCGCAAAAAATCTGTCCGGGTTTGGAATCAACGGGNNACTTTTGGCAAGCAGGGCATTTTCTGGAAGTGCCCGCAACGAACGCAAGGGCCAGCCCGATCGGGCCCAGTATGAAACCGATGGCGAACCATAGGCACCCACTTGCACCGCGGTTAGAAGCGATTGACTGATTTCCTCCAATTGCGTTTCAGCCTCTGCCAGCAACTCCTTAATGCGGTTGTTTTCCACCTGGATTTGCCACAGAGAGCGCTGAATCTGCTCCTGCACGGCCTGATATTGGCGCAGTTGTATTGGGTCCATCTGTTTTCTCCTTTGGGCGAAGCCCGGTTAGTTGTGGATTTGAAGGGTCAGAGCGCCTGACAGAATGGCGATAGCGCTATTGGCGCCAAGCCGAGTGATACTTGTCGTAAATTACAACGTTCATGGCCTTCTTCAGGTAGGTGACAACGGTGAGTCGAGCCTTGCCAGTGATGACAGGGACCATTTCGGCACCGGGATCAACCATTTGGCGTCCAACCTTGGCGAGAATCTTCATTGCTTGCCTGGAATTCAAGACAACCGGTTTGGAACGATGAGACATCGCACTACCTCCTTTAATTTCAATGCATTACGGACACTCCATGGCCCACTCTTGAGAATGGGCCACAGAGAATGTCGCTACCGAGGTAAAAGCACCAGGTGAGAGGGATGGGCATGACCTGAGCACACCAATCCCGGCTCTATTGAAATAGAGAACCTGGCGCGGGTTAAATGGAGAGGGCGGTAAAGCTACTGATGGCTATTGGGTGGGAGCTTCAGCGTAGTGACGTGCGCGGTCTGCCTTTTCGACTTTGATCGTGGATTGATCAATCGCATCATTCACGGTGGTGGCTATCTGGAAATATTTATCCTGGGCCACATTTTTTGCGACGCAAACGGCAGAAACGCCTATCTTTGCGGTGAGATGTATCGCCGACGCTGTGANNGTCCCAGAGAGTGGCAGACTTCCGAACGTACTGTTTTGATTGCTTCACGACTTGCCTCCTGATAACCGATTAGGGATGCCGGTGGGCTCGGAAAGATTTGCCAACCTGGGTCCTATAATCGATACCAGGTGTATGGAATGGATAGATTTCCTTCCGTGCGTCCGAGCCCAATAGGCTGACTACAGGGATTTCCCACGCGTCCGAGTCGTATATTAGGGATTTGAGGATTGTGGATTGCGGTAGGATTGACGGATTGCAGGACTGGCCCCTTCGTGGGCCACCGTAGTCGCTCGGAATGGAAAGGACGAAAAGAGGGAATTATATATTTGGATCCCTCTTAGAAACCCCGTGCTGGATGTCGGGAACTATTGCATTAAATGGGGCCGGAAGGGCTCGTTTGACCGGCCAATCATTCTGGATCGAGACGTTCGACGTGGCTTCCGGTGTCTCGGAGAGGGCTGGGGCGTTAAATATATAATTCCCCGAAAAGACGGTTCCAACAGAGGCGTTTGGGTGTACAATCTGTGGTGCCTAGTAGGAAGCCAAGACGGAAATCCTGTCTCAGGAGAAGCAAACATGAACAATTGGTTACGTCTCGCGCTGTTACCACAACGTATGAAAAGGATAGCTTGCGCGATGGTGCTGTGCCTTTTGCCCCTTCTATGTTTCAGCGGAGCGGCGCAAGGCCAGTCGAATAGTATTGGGCCTACGTACTTTGGCCTCACAACCTCTAACCCGTCGAGCAGCACCTGCGACGTGTACTGGCCTCTCACGGATGGGGTGAAGATAGGCAGCTTGGGCAAGGGCGTCAAAACGGCATGGAGTTTCCTTCAAAAGGACAGCGGCGGCACCATTGACTATACACGGCTGGATTGCTATATCAGTGCGGCGATCGGTCCGCCCCGCGTTGACCCACCGATTTACACGTTCTTCCAGGTGCCTAATTGGGCCGTCTGCTTTGACTATGGGTCAGGCGGCAAATATGGCGGATCGGGTGGCACCCCTTGCACGCCTGCGGTTAATAATAATCCGATTACAGGTATGAACTACTGTCCCAATGGGACCGCAACGCCCCCTTGGTGCCCGGGGCCTACGTACGAGCAATTGCAAAATGTCAACGGTGATCCAACCGACCTGGATGTTTTCGCTCAGGCCATTGCCACTCGCTATGCGACAGATGATCCCGGCAACACCCATTATTACGAGATCTGGAACGAACCGGATACACAGATCTATTGGGAATACCCTTCCTTGACCGTGAACGCGGATGCTAAAGCTCTCATCGTCCAGACCTACTGGCTGGAGCAAGCTGTGAACGCCGGAGACCCCCATGCTGTTTTCATCGGCCCGGCGACGTCCTCGGGGGGAGCCGCTACGGATACCTTTATCGACGATTTCCTGAAGGACTGCGTGACTATCTCCGGCGTTAAAGGGTCGGTATGCGGCGCTTCGTTGCTAAACTATGGATCGTACCATATGTATCCGTACCCTACCTTGGCGAAGATGGGAGGGGCGTGCTATGATCCCACCCTCACCTATACGACGGTCGAATGCACGGGACAAGATCTGATTACTTCCGTTACGAACCGGCAGTATGATTTTACTTCCAACTCAAGCATCACGCAGACGTGGATGACGGAAGGAGGCTGGCAGTATAATTCTAACATTATAGGTACCCCCATGGCCACCGACGAAATGGCATTCGTGGGGCGATATGAATTGATCCTGGCATCTCTCGGCGTCCACCGTACAGAATGGTATGAATGGCAGGGGTGCGATTTGGATCCCGGCGTTTACGGAAGCCTGTACAACCTCAGTAGCGATAGTTACTGTACAACGACAGGCGTCAACCCGGGTGGGACAGCGCTGGGTGTGGTGATCGGGTGGCTGACGGGCTCGACCAACGGCTCTATTGCAACCACGTGTACGGCCGTCACCTATTTCGGTGTGAACGGATGCGAGGATAAGGACGGCTCCGTCTGGATGTACTCCGTAACAGAGCCGAGCGGCACATCGGCTCTTGCGGCATGGGTGTGGAACAACAGTACTGTTAGCATCCCCAAACCGTTCGAGTATCGCCATTATATTGACCTTACCGGTACCACGCATACCATCCCCATTATTTCATCGAGCGTTTTTCTTACCGAATCGCCGATCCTTTTGGTGCCTTAACCGCCGGCACCGCGCCGAAGTGTCAAACCCATTCACTCACAGGTGACGGCAGGGCTTTTTCTTTTCTACGTGATGATATAACAAGTTCTGCTTAGTTTCTTAGGCAGGAATGTCTTGCCTTGCTCCGATTCGAGCTTATAGCGGGGTGATCTGCTTCACCCTAGAATGTGATCCGCCGCTTTCTGTGCCTGGGCAGCAGCCGACACAACGAGCCTCTAATCTTCTTTTACCACCTTTAGCCAATTCGTCAGATATGTGGCGGAGTTTTCCACGATCAGATCGTTGTTGGTTCCCGCAATGGCGCAGAGCATGGCGCACCTCATTTCAGCTACCAATTCCTCTTTGCCGAATTCACCAGAGCCGAATACCGCTTTTTCCATGATTCCGGGTCGATTCAGGCGGGAAGCATAGCCATCGGAACCCCACTGATCTCGCCGAGACATTTTGTGGCAACTTGTGGCAACAAATTCGTTCCGTCGATGGCTGGAGAAGCGAACGATGTGCGAGTTGGCGATCCAAAATTGGAAATTCTGGTTAGATGCAACGGGGAGGGGGTTTTCCACTAAAAGTTTCGAGTATAGCGTGCTGATTCGGCAAAAGCACGCGGCCGAACGCATCCGTCAGGCCGAACGGGTCGACCGTTGTTACGAGATCCCCAAACGTTATCCGCTTGACTCGCCATCATACGGGGAGTATGGTTTGGAAGGGCATACGTGGGATGTGTTGGATTTTGCGCTTTCCTGCAAATAGTCAAGGAAGTTGGAGGAATGTAGTTCTGACTGTGGAGGATAACGCATGAATGCTTTCTCTTATTTCAGGATGGCTGTTTTGTTTATTACGTTGGCTGCCGCACAGTCCGCGATTACCAATACTGTCCATTCGCTATTGTTTTGTGGTACAGACGCGTCCGCATTTGCGGGGATGAATGGCCAGCTAGCGGTGGTCCAAACTGAGGGCGCCTCTACGGTTGGTAAGTTGGAGATTTACAATCTGACTGTGCCCCTGAATGGGATTACCAATTCAGGTGAGCACCTGCTTGCCGGACAGCCGGAAGACGTCGGCGATATAGCCGGCAATATTTTGCGCACCGTCAGCGAGACCAAGGATCCAAAGGTTCTCGCCACTTTTCCTCCAGGCAACAATTCGTTTTCCCCGGCGTGTTGCAACGAGCAGATGTTAGTTACGGCCTCCAGCGGTATTTACCACGTTCATTACAGCGATTCCATTCAGCGAATCAGCAAGAGTAGTGGGGAAACAGAGGTCCGCCGCACCTATCCACAGACCGATGTCGTTGGCATTGCCACAGACGGCGTTAATATCTGGATCTCCAAGTGGGATGACCGTCAGGTTGGGATGTGGGATCCAACCACCAATACATTCACACCGATCTTTACCACTCCGGCCAATGCGGGAGCCTTGGCGTGGGACACGGCAAATGGGGTGCTGTGGGTCGGGATGGAAGGCGGATCCGTCATCCCCTACAGTGCGACGGGAGAGCAGCTTGGGAATGGCTTTCATCCTTTTGGCGACTTGTCCGACAACACTGTGGACGGCTTGGCCTTCGTTCCGCAGTAGCAGGATTTCCCAGCGGCCCAGCATATTGAACGCTACGATGCGTTAGCGGCTAGCGAGGCCGCCGGCGGTTTCTCCGCCGTCAATGGTGTGGGTCGGCCATGCAGGGAATTCCATCACGGACATTTTATTCTAAGGTTCGGGTGGATGAGGATTTCAGGCTGAAACACGCTTTGGCCCTGGGAATCGGGTTTGAGTTCACCCAAATGTTCACCCCAGCGGATCATCAGCTTGAATTGGTGGCGGCGTAACGGGTACAATCAAAAGGCTTTCCACATGCGCGCCCGTAGCTCAGCTGGNNAACCAGAAGGTCGGGAGTTCGACTCTCTCCGGGCGCGCCATCTTTCTCCCTTCGCATCAGTGAGTTAGCTGCTTCGGCGTATCGTCCGTCACAACAGGCATTTCTTCACTGTGCTCAATTTTGTGCCCACCCATCCTTGACATGGCCGCGAGCACCGCATCCTCGCCTGGATGCACATAGCGCGACGAAATGCCAATCGAGCTGTGTCCCGCGATCCGCGCAAGCGTCCATGCATCGCAGCCGCTTTCGCCCAGGCGCGTCAGGAACGTGTGCCGCAGGCTGTAAAGGACGAACGCGCGGGCTCCGCTGAGGCGAAGCGANNCTTTGGTGTGCTGCTTCTTTAGGCTGGACGATTCCACGTGGCCGCTACGCGTGGGCGCCGGCCACACCCAGCCCTCCGCAGGTTGCTTGGCCTGAACCCATCGCGCCTCCAGCACAGCGCGTGCACGCGGTGTCAGTGGCACTGTGCGGCGCGCCGCCTGAGTCTTTCCGAACGGCACGAAGAGTGCACCGTACCGACCGCTGCCAAACCACACGTTCTCCCATTGCAACCGGAAGCACTCTTCAGGACGAAGGCCGCTGTCAACCAGGACGCTCGCAATGGAAGTCAGCGGTTCGGTCGCAGCGCTTAGATAACGCGCCTCTTCATCGGCATTGACGACTCTCTCGCGATGGCGCTCCCCGGAAAGCAGTTTGACTTTGCTCACGCGTTCGACCGCGCCCCACT
>PKXT01000339.1 GCA_003133505.1 Acidobacteriota bacterium | reverse complement strand
GCCCGCGGCCAATCGGGATCATCGAATCAATGGCTTTGATTCCCGTCTGCAAGGGTTCGCGAACAGGCTGCCGATCCACCACGCCGGGCGCCAGCCGCTCCAGGGGAATTTGCTGATCGGTGATAATTGGACCCTTACCGTCCAGCGGTTCACCCAAAGGATTCACTACCCGGCCAATCAGCGCGTCGCCCACTGGCACGGACATGATTTTGTTCGTGCGCTTTACCGTGTCCCCTTCGCGAATTTCCGCATACTCGCCAAAAAGCACCGCGCCGACCTGGTCTTCTTCGAGGTTCAACGCAATCCCCGCGACGTTATGTGGGAACTCCAGCATCTCGCCGGCCATCACTTTGTCCAGGCCGTGAATACGCGCGATCCCGTCGCCGACGGAAATAACCGAGCCAACTTCCTCTACCGCAACGGCCTCGCGATAGTTTTCAATCTGGCCCTTCAGAATTTGTGTGATTTCGTCCGCTCTAATGTTGGCCATTCCGTATCCTCACGCTGCCGCTTCGAGCCGCGTCTGCAATCGATTCAATCTTTCGCGCACCGAGCCGTTGTAAATAGTTGAGCCAATCCTCACCACCGCGCCGCCAATCAGCCTCGCATCCACCCGGTAGTTGGCTTCAATATGCTTTCCCGTAAGCTTCTCCAGCGCGCCCAGCAATTCGGATTTTTCCTGTTCGGTCATTTCAGCCGCCGAGGCCACTTCCGCCAGCGCCACTCCTTGCCGGCGACGCAACTCGTCTTCAAATTCATTGCGAATTTCCGGTAGCGCTTCCAGCCGGCGATGCCGCAGCACCACATGAATAAAATTCAGCACCGTCGGCGCCAGTTGCATCGCCGCGCCGATCTTATCCAGCAGCGCGTGCTTTACCTCATAGGACACGCCGGGGCTCAGCAGTACATTCCGCAGGTCGGCCGATTCCTGCCAGCCCTGCAAAAATGAACTTAGCCCCTCGCGCGTCAGCTGGGATTCCTTGCGCTCCAATGCCACGTCAGCCAGCGCCGCCGCATATCTCTGCGCCACGCGGCTCATCTCGCCCACCCAAACAATTGCTTCACGAATGTGGAAAGCAATCCGGTTTGTTTCTCGCGCGTCATTTGCTGGTGCAACATTCCTTCCGCTCGCGCCACTGCCATCTTCGCCGCTGTCGCTTTCAATTCCAACCGCGCCGTGCGCTCCGCAGCCTCGATTTCCAAATTTGCCGCGTGCTTAATTCTTTCCACATCCGCCTGAATCAGGACGTTCAGACGTTCCAGTTCCGCCGCTTCATCGTGCCCGGCGGTCTCACGCAGCTGCTCAATCTCCTTTGCCACGTTAGATAGCCGTTTCCCCGCCTCATCGCGCTCGCGCTCCGCAGCATTGCGAAACTCGCCTGCTTTCTGGATTTCCGCCCCAATTTCTTTCGCGCGCTCCTTAAGCTGCGGACTTCCCACCTTGCGGATGAGATATATGATCAGACCCGCAACGATCGCGAAGTTCACCCACCGGAAAACCCATCCAGCCGTTGAATCCGCCGGCGAAGGCGAACCTTCTTCAGCAGCGAATATGGGAGCAGCGATCAAGAATACAGCTGCCGCGCCACTGGCAATCTTCCGCCCGGCGAACAGACCCATCCCCCAACCGCGGGACGCCAAGGCCACCATAATGGACGTCGCCCGAATCATCGGTGAGCCTCGTGACTTCCGCCCTCTTCCAGAACTCCCCGGACGATTTCCCCAGCCAAATCACCGCTTTGCTGTTCCGCTGCGTCGCGTGCCGCCACCAGCTCTTTGGCGATTTCTTCCTTCGCTCCACGCACCCGCTGTTGCGCCTCGCCGCGAGCCGCATTAACCTGCCGCGTCCGATCTTCCAGCACGGCCTTGCGCTTTGCTTCCTGCTCGCCGTAAATTTCCCCGCGCGCCCGCTTTAGCGCCTCATGATAGGTATGATTTTTCTCGCGCGTCTCGCCCTGGAACGTTTCCGCCTCCGCTCGCGCTCCTTCAATGCGCCGACGGCGCTCATCCATGGCCCGAAGGATGGGCTTAAAAAATGCCGACCGCATGAACAGGTAAAAAAAGAAAAGGATGACGACTGTGGGTATCGCCTGAAGAAACAGTTCCTCAAGTTGGCGCAGCAATTCCTGCATGGTCGCCCGCTGAAGCGGGAAGTTTTCTCCCCGAGGATGCTCCTGATTAACCGCGGCCGGTGCGGCTAAATCCGGAGCCGGAACAAGAGGCGAGATTATGCCATTCCCTCGCCTCCGCGTCAATCATTCCGCCAAATTCGGCGCGATCCGTCAGGCCAGCTCGCTGTTTTCTCTTGACATTTCCCGCAATCGAAATAAGGTTGTGGGGGCTTAGGCCCCCCTTGAACGCAGGGGATGTCACCAGGGTGGACAAACGGAGCCCTTAGCTGGCTCGGTACGCGTGATTTTTTCGCATTAATTTTGGAACGCCCCTCTACTGAAAAAGGAGCAACAATGACCGTAGTGCGATATTGGATCTCGAAAGCAGCTCCCTCAGCCGCAACCGCAGCAATGGTTTTAACAGCAATGTTCGGCTTGACCGCCATGACGTCATTGCCGGCAAGGGCGCAGACCTACAAGGAAAAGGTGATTTACAGTTTTGCCGGGGGCACGGATGGCGAAAGTCCGGTCGCAGGCGTCGTTCGAGACAGTTCGGGAAACTTTTATGGCACCACTAACACTGGCGGAGCGGACAGCGCGGGAACGGTTTTCAAGCTCAGTAAAACGGGAGTCGAGACTGTTCTGTACACTTTCACCGGTGGAACGGACGGTTACTTGCCCTACGCCGGCGTGATTCTTGACAAGTCGGGCATTTTGTACGGAACCACCGCCTTCGGCGGCGCTTTCAACGCCGGAACGATATATGAAGTGAATACTGTTACCAGTCAGGAAACCGTGCTGCACAGCT
>PKXT01000345.1 GCA_003133505.1 Acidobacteriota bacterium | reverse complement strand
CGATTACTGCTGCTGCCACGCGGCCTTTGCGCTCAAGGAAGATGGCTTCGAAACCATAATGGTGAATTGCAATCCGGAAACGGTTTCCACGGATTACGATACGTCCGACCGCCTGTATTTTGAGCCGCTAACCCTCGAAGACGTATTGGCGGTGATCGAGCGGGAAAATCCGCAGGGTGTGATCGTTCAGTTTGGCGGGCAGACTCCGCTGAACCTTGCAATGGATTTGAAACGCAATGGCGCGAATATCGTGGGCACCACGCCGGAGTCCATTGATTTGGCGGAGGACAGATCGCGGTTCGGCAAGCTGCTGGAGGAGTCGCAAATTGCGCAGCCGCGAAACGGGATAGCGGTCACGCCCGGCGAAGCGGTGCGCGTGGCCACCGAAATTGGCCTGCCGGTGCTGGTACGTCCCAGCTATGTATTGGGCGGACGCGCCATGGTCATCGCGTACGATTTGCGCACGGTGGAGGAATATGTCGAGCAGGCCGCGCGGATGACCCCGGCGGGGGCTGTGCAGAAGCCGGTGCTGATTGACCACTTCCTGGAAGACGCCACTGAAGTGGACGTAGACGCGCTCGCCGACGGGACGGACGTGGTGGTTGCCGGCATCATGGAGCATATTGAGGAGGCCGGCATTCATTCCGGAGATTCTTCCTGCGTGATCCCAACAGTAACGCTGAAACCGGCGGTGCTGGAGCGCATTCGCGATTACACCCACCGTCTGGCGCGGGCGCTAAACGTGGTGGGACTAATGAACGTGCAGTATGCCGTCCAACGCGATACGGTCTACGTGCTGGAAGTTAATCCGCGTGCTTCGCGCACGATTCCCTACGTTAGCAAGGCGGTGGGGGTCCCTCTCGCCAAGGTCGCGGCGCGGCTGATGACGGGTAAAAAGCTGCGCGATATGAATCTTGCCACGGTGCAGCACGACGGAGTAGCGGAGATTCCCGTGCATGATTACTTCGCGGTGAAATCGCCGGTATTCCCGTTCAACAAGTTCAAGGGCGTGGATACGATTCTGGGCCCGGAGATGCGCTCCACCGGCGAAGTGATGGGGGTGGCCAGTACGTTTGGCCAGGCTTTTGCGAAAGCCCAGATTGCCGCCGGTCAACGCCTGCCCAGATCGGGCACTGTGTTTATCAGTGTGAACGATCGAGACAAGCGCCATGTGATTTCCCTGGCGCGGGAACTAACCGAAGCTGGCCTGAGACTTATCGCTACACGCGGAACCGCGGCGGCGCTTTCAGCGGCGGAATTGCGCGTGGAGACCGTTTACAAAATCAATGAGGGACGCCCCAATATCGCCGACCTAATCAAGACTGGGAAAGTTGATTTGATCATCAATACTCCGCTGGGGTCGGCGGCATTTTTTGACGAAAAAGCTATCCGGCGGGCCGCCATTCGCTATAACATCCCCTGCATCACCACGCTTTCCGCGGCATACGCGGCGGCCACCGGAATCCGCGCGCTTAGCCGCGACGCGCTGGAGGTGGCGTCCTTACAGAGCCTTCACGCGCGCAAAATGCCCGTTCACACAGGACAGCCGCAAAGGGTCACCGCCTCGCCAGGACAACCCGCATCGCCCACGGTGGCATTGAACGACCCCGGCTAGGTTTGATGACCAGCCCTACACCGCTCTCAAGACCTTCCATCAAGGGTTTACGCGGCGTGTTCGCGCCGCTAACCGCTCCCTTTGATTCCGATGGGAATTTGCAGCCTGAACGCCTTCGCGAAAATATAGGCCGCTACAACCAGACGCAGTTGGCCGGCTATGCCATCAATGGGTCCACCGGAGAATCGGTGCTGCTGCGCTGGGCGGAGGTGGAACGCCTGTGGGAAACCGCTGCGGAATCGGCTGCTCCAGACAAGTTTCTGTTGGCGGGCTCAGGTGCGGAATCGACCGGCGAAACGATTGAGATGACGCGCCGCGCCGCGCGCATTGGTTATCACGCCGCGCTTGTTCGGACCCCGAGTTATTACATGCCGCAAATGACCGACGCCGCCGAGGCGGAGCACTTTCTGCGCGTGGCCGACTCGTCGCCCATTCCCGTCGTTCTTTACTCGGTTCCCATTTTCACCGGCTACACCATGGAAGCGCCGCTCGTCGCTCGCTTGACCGCGCATCCCAACATCATCGGAATGAAGGATAGTTCTGGAGATGTCGCGCGCGTCGGCCGAATTGTGAGCGTAGTGCCGGCAGAATTTCGATTGTTGATTGGCTCCGCACCGCTGCTGGCTGCAACCGCGACAAAAGGCGCGGCGGGAGCCATCCTGGCGATGGCCTGCGTATTCCCGGAAATGTGCGCGGAGATCTATGAAGCGGCAAATCGCCATGATGGCGAACACGCTAAAATGCTGCAGCGGAAACTAAGTGCCGCGTCCGCGGTGATTTCGCGCGCCGGAATTCCGGGAATTAAATGCGCGATGGACGCCCGCGGCTATTATGGCGGTCCTTCGCGGATGCCACTTCTGCCGCTGGATGCAATCCAAAAAGCGGAAGCGGAAGCGGTCGTGGCCACGACGGTTGGTATTGCGGGCTGAAGGCCTCCGGCGTTGCTTGTCGGCCACTGGCGGCGGCATGTATGATGGCGGAGATGGAGCGTCCCACACTCCCCCTCAGCAAGCTTCCGCAAACATCGCGCCTCTTCGCTGATTTCCTCGATAATTTCCCCAAGGTGTCGGAGTTTTATACGCACCCCCCCGAGGAGGACGGAATTATGGCCGCCGCCCGCGAAGCATATGGCGCGCGCGGCACGAAAGCGGAAAGGCTCAATGCCGTGGTGGATATTCTGCGCCGGCAGAACCGCGAGTTTGGTTCGGACGAATCTGTCGCACATAACCTTGATCGCCTGCGCGATGGCGCTGTTGCCATCGTTACCGGCCAGCAGACGGCGCTATTTGGCGGCCCGGCCTACACCATTTACAAAGCGATCACGGCCATTTACTGGGCGCAATGGCTCAGTAGTCGGGGAATTCCGGCCGTGGCGATTTTTTGGATGGCTACGGAAGACCATGATTTTGCCGAGGTAAATCATGTTGTGTGGCCGGCACTCGTCGAAGCGCCCAATGAACCTTCGCGTGCCGATTCGTTGGAACTTCGAATAGCCGGGGTTGACTCCTCGAATGGTGGTTTGCCGCATTTGCAAATTCATGTAGACGATTCCGCAAAGGGCGGAGCGGTTGGCAGCATTCGTCTCGGTACGGACATCCATCAACTTGTAGAAGCTGCGGCATCGGCCATTAACGACCCCCAATCTGCGAATATTGTTGCTGCATTACGGACCGCGTACCGCCCGGGCGAAACGATGGGCCGAGCGTTTGGAAAACTAATAGCGGTGTTGTTTAGAGGGCACGCACTGATTCTGCTCGATCCTATGGACGCGGGGCTGCACCGGTTGGCGGCGCCGATTCTTCGTGCCGCCGCGGGAAATGCGGAGACGTTCACGCAAGAGCTAATCGCGCGCGGAAAGGCGCTGCAGAGCGCGGGTTACCATTCGCAGGTGCGCGTAACGCCTCAATCCACGCTGCTATTTCGCATTGTGGATGGAAAGCGCGAGCCAATCCGAAAGCGCGGCGAAGGTTTTGCGGCTGGCAATCTGGTGTTCACGCGAGATGAACTGCTGGCGGTCGTTGATCAATACCCGGAGGAATTCTCTCCGAACGCCCTGCTTCGTCCCGTAATGGAGGATGCGTTGCTTCCCACCGCAGCGTACGTTGGCGGCCCTGCCGAAGTGGCCTATTTCGCGCAATCAGAAGTTATCTATCGAAAGCTGCATGTGCCAATGCCAGTCGTGCTGCCGCGCGCCAGTTTCACGCTGGTTGACCCGCGCACCGCGCACATTTTGCGGAAATATAAGTTGAACGCAAGCAGTCTTTTCGCCGGTAGGCAGCGGGTTCGCGAAAAAATGGAACACGAATCCGTGCCGAAGGGCCTAGCCCGACATTTTCGCATCGGCGAGAGGAATTTGGCCAGGCTGCTGAAGACTCTCCGCTCCCCCCTGCATAAGCTTGATCCCACACTGTTGGGCGCCCTTGATACCGCGCAGCGAAAAATGCTGTACCAATATTCAAAATTGTCCGCTAATGCAGGGCGAGCGGAGGGGTTTCGCACCGGTGTGCTGGAGAGAGATGAGCGCCGGTTGACGGAGATTCTCTATCCAAAGCGCGGGTTGCAGGAACGCACCCTGAGCGCCCTGCCGTTCCTAGCGGTGGGACAAGGCAACTTGGTTGACGAACTGCTCGATATTATCCGCCGAAAAGGTTTAGGAGAACACCACATTGTGGCTCTGCGCTGATTTTATCCGCGGGAAACGCATTCACCTTCGGCGGGCGTGCTAGAATATGCGGCGTTTCGCGCCGAGTCCCGGCCTAATTCTGAAAGTGGCAAGAGGAGCATCATTGATGAAAATCACACCTGGCAAGCAGAAGGGAATGCAGGCAGTGGCCAATGCGCGCGGGGTAATCGCCGCCGCTGCTATGGACCAACGCGGCTCTCTTAAAAGCGCAATCGCAAAAGATAAGAATATTGACAAGAAAGCGGTGACGCCCGAAATGATGGCGGAGTTCAAGGAAGCCGTTACACGCGTGCTGACTCCCCATGCCAGTGCCATTTTGCTCGATCCCGAATACGGATTGGGCGCGGCGAAACAGCGCGCCAAAAATGCGGGACTGCTGCTGGCCTACGAAAACAGCGGATACGACAATACGCGTCCCGGGCGGCTGCCCGATTTGCTGGATCACTGGTCGGTGCGACGGTTAGTGGCCGCTGGCGCGGATTGCGTCAAAATTTTGCTGTACTACACGCCATTCGATCCCGCTGAGATCAATGAAACCAAGCATGCATGGGTCGAGCGCATTGGAGCGGAATGCGTGGCTGCGGACGTCCCATTTTTTCTGGAATTTGTGGGGTATGAAGAGAACGCGGACGAGAAGGGAATTGAATATGCCAGAAAAAAACCATCCATCGTGACCGGCAGCATGGCGGAATTTTCCAAGCCCGCCTACGCAGTGGATGTTTTGAAGGTGGAAGTTCCCGTGAACATGGCATTCGTGGGGGGCGCGCAATCGTTCAAAGGCGAATCGGCATATAGCCGCGAGGAAGCCAAGGAACATTTCCGACGGGCAGCGGCGGTGGCGAAGAAACCGTTCATCTATCTTNNGTGTGAGCAACGAGACGTTTTCCGAAACCCTCGAGATGGCTGGTGAATCCGGCGTGAATTTTTCGGGAGTGCTGTGCGGGCGGGCGACCTGGAAGGATGGAATGCCGATTTATGCCAAACAGGGGATAAATGCGCTCGAAGATTGGCTGAATACCCAGGGCGTGAAGAACATCGAAAACGTAAACGCGCGGCTGGCTGCGGCGAAGCCGTGGTTCNNAATAAGCATCCATCGCAGCATTTAGCGCGGAATCCGCAACCACAGAGATTGACTAATGGCGCCATTGTCTCCTCAAGCGTATGGCTATCCCAGGTGAAGCATGTCCAGGGCGTCCCACCAGAAGCTAATAATCGAGACGAAGCGGCGCACGCGACAGCTTAAAATTACCGGCGTTGTGGAAAAAGCGGTGAAGGATTCCGGCTGCGAAAGCGGGGTGCTTTAGCTGTATGTGCCACATAAAACCGCGGGCGTACTCGTTAACGAAGCCGACGATCCGGCGGTGGCAAGCGATATTGAGCGCATGCTGGATCAGCTTATTCCCAAGTCGGACAAATACGAGCACGTGGAAGGAAATTCCGATTCACACATCAAGACATCTCTGACCTCCAGTTCCGCAGTGGTGATGATTGAGGGGAGCAAAGTACTGCTGGGCCGGTGGCAGGGGATTTTCTTTTGCGAATTTGACGGGCCGCGCCATCGCGAATTGTGGGTCAAGATCATAGCGGACAAGGACTGAAGATTCGCCTTTCAGCTGTTCGCGAAAACGGGGCGCCTGCATTCACTTTCGTGCGATTAAAACCATCTGGGTCCCGAATAAATGCTTCGCATTTTCCGGGATGACAAGTGTGCAAGTGACTTGTTATTAGCCGGTTTGTGGGACAATCTTCCGGTGATAGTCCCTGCCAACGGTAATCGGCCAATCATTCCAATATGGTCTGGCGCGGAGCGGCCAAAGTGACTGTCGGCGCGTATATCCAGGTGCCGTTCTGCGGGCAGAAATGCACGTACTGTAATTTTGCGACGGGGGTTTTTCCAGATTCCATCTACGCCAGTTATGTTGACGCCGTTTGCC
>PKXT01000244.1:450-7320 GCA_003133505.1 Acidobacteriota bacterium | reverse complement strand
CTAAAAATACGAGCGGACGCGCGGTCGCAGGCTCCGCGCCTTGCCCACGTAAATGATGTTTTCGCCGGCATCCGAGAATAGATACACACCCGGTTGCAACGGCAAAGAAGCGACTTTTTCCCGAAGGTCCATCGGAGAGGGGTAATATGGAGTGCAGCGGCCCGCCAAGGTTTTGGCAAAGGAANNCGGTTCATCCCCCGAGATTGATTCAAATTTTGTTGCCGGTGCTCGCTGCGGGCGCATTATTTTTTATCGGCTCACCGCCTGCTCGTGCAATGCAGCTCCCTTCCCATTTGCCGCCGCCAACTGACCCGAACACAGCATCGGCCTCGCCTAATCCCGGCAATGGCGGCGGAAGCAATTCAGGTGATGCTGACAGCGGCGAGTCGAGCAGCGTAGCGCCTCCCTCAGATTCTGATTCCGCGCCGTCCACATCGGGCGATTCGGACAGGAATTCTTCGTCCAAAGCTACCGATTCCGGTTCGCGAGCGCATAATCCTGAGCCACCTCCGGGCGCCACGCCACCTCCTGACGCTGATGACGATGCCGGCGACAATGCAGCCGAAAATGCGCCGCCCCACGGGGCAGGGAAGGCAACTCCCGGAGCGAAGTCAGCCCCTCCCTTGGGGCCGGGCGAGTCTTCATCCGCCGCTCCCGATGCCACGCGAGATCCCGAAGACTCCCCCAATGTTCCGCCAAGCCGGGGAGCGAAGTCTCCGTCGAAATCCGCCGGACAGCCGCCTGCCGATTCTGCGGGGAAGGATGCACCGGATTATGCTCCGCTTCACGCGGAAGAAAGCATGGAAATTGGCACGTTTTACATGCGCAAGGGAGACCTTTCCGCCGCTGCCGACCGGTTTAAATATGCAATTGAACTGCAGCCACACCTGGCCAAGCCATACATCCTGCTTGCCAAAATCGCCGAAAAGAAAAATGACAAAGCCGCCGCCGTACGTTATTACCAGGGATATCTGGCGATTCTTCCTAACGCTCCCGACGCCGCCAAGGTCCGGTCCCGAATCTCCGAACTGAAAAAGTAGATGTCGGAATAGGTCGCGCCCCCCGAAAAAGCCGTCCCGCTCCGGATCAAGGCCCGGAGGGGAGGGGTACCGCAACCATCTCTACGGAGTTATTCAGGTCCCCGGCGGTTCACTTTCGCGGCTCCCTAGCGAAGGCAGCTTGAATGTTGGTCTGGGTTCATAGCGGATGTTGGGCTAGATCTCCGTGTCCGGCTTTCCCGGGATAGGTCGTCAGGGTTGCGGCGCCCGCGCCATTTTGCAGGATGTAGGCGTCAACGATCGACTTCCCATATGTCCATTGCACATACAGGTCTTCGAACCCGTTCAGCACTGCGACGATTCCGGTCATGGTCAGATGCGCGCACTCCACGGCTACAGGGACGTTTGGATCGCTCGTGTCCGTCCTGCAAACTCCGCCATTGTTGACACTCTGGAGCACCTGCCCAAAATTTTGGCATTCTATTGAGTTAAATCCCGGCCCCGCGGCGGCGCAGTAATCCACGGCCCAGTCATTTCCCTGAGAGCGTTGTTGTAAATAGAGCTCATGGCTGATGCCGCGGGTAATACTCCAAGGAAGGGTTAAGCGATTCAGTTCGCTTTTTCTGAGGAACGCCTTGCAATTGTTCCCAACATTACAAAAAACTCGCGGGTGTGATCGAGCGCCATGATGATCATTACCAATCCGCGCAAGGAGTCTATGGAACGTATACGAGCCGTGGGTTGGGGAGCGGAATTCATAGCAGTGCCGAGTGACTCCGCGTTATCGTTCCGTCATCGTTTCTTGCTTGTAGAGGCCCCATATATTTAGCCCTGCGGCCTGCTACTCAGCGAAGCCGTTTCAAAAAACGCGCCGCGCGCTGGTAATGCGCGTAGCGGCGCTCTTCGCGGCGGAAAGCGGGGGAATGGGATTGCAGGCGGCAATGCGCCACCAGCCGCAAGGGATGTTTCTGGTGCAACATCTCATGGTACAGCACGTACTCCACGGCGAATTCCGGAACGTCCTCGCGGTCTAGCCGGCGATTCAACAAAATCTGGCCTAGCGCGCCGTCAAAACAACCCAACTGCCGCCGCCAGGCTCGCACGCTCCACGCCAGGCTCGGGCGGCGCATTTCCCCGCCAAAATACGCGGCGTTCAGCCGATCATAGAGCATATTCAAGTCATGCCACCTGCCCCGCGAAACCGTTCCACGATTTCGCGCGCGTCTTTTTCGTAGGCGCTGCATTCTGCTGCTCATCAACGCCGTTGCTGCAAATGAGCGATAGTCCAGTTGCATTTCGACCGGCGCGCGTCGCTTATAGAGGCGTGCCAGCAGGATTGCCGCGATCCCCTCTATCACCGCGGTTGGTGCGCCGCGCAGCACGTCCGATACGCGAACATGAGCAGTTTCATTGCGCACGCGCACCGTATGGGTCAGTCCAGCGTAGGGATAAAATTCCACGGAAAATTCAGGGGGCTTTCCGAGGCATCCAAGGCGGGTGAAAATTCGCTGGAACGTTGCCGCCCCACCGGCCACAATGGCGTTTTTCGATAACCTGCCCATGGGGGTCTGTTTCAAGGCCGATTCACGGCTTTCGCCGTATGGGCGGCCCGGCGGGGGCCTTCTGATCATCCGTCACGTCCCGTCGCGCCTCTTCGGTCCCGTCAATCGCGACGGGACGNNTTCGGTCCCGTCAATCGCGTCGTCCAAAGTGTCCTTGTAGAGGTCAATCTCCTTGCCGGCTTTTTCGATGGCCTGCAGGCGGTCCAAAAAGTCCTTGGATTTTGCATCCATTTCCTTCACCGCCGCGCGCATGTCCGCCTGCTTTTCCATCTGCAAGGCAAGGGTGTCCGCGGCGTCATCGAGGCAGCCCACGTAACCGTTCAATAATCCGTCGAGGACTTCTTCCCGACGGTTCTCCGTTGTCGTACGTTTCAATTCGGACTCAAATTTTGATAGCCGGTCGTTCGCATAGTTCAAGAACAGANNTGGATCCGATCCGAGGGCGTGTCGGCATCGCGGATTCGATCCGCCTCCGTCTCCGTCAGGTAGTCTTTGTCGGGACGTGGCTCCTGGGCATGCATCCTCGGCGGCAAACTTAGCGCAAATCCAAGCGTGGCGATAGCGTATATGGCCGCCGCCATTCCGGTTTGACGGAAAACTTGAAAGCCCCTATTCACCAAAATACTCCCCGTCACCATTCCGCTGTGCGTTACGGCCCTCCCATCCTCTCCGGACTCTTGGCGCTCGTTTTGTACCAGCACACCGGAAAAATCCATCATGGATGCCCCGGCCGCACTTCCGTGCCGCTTGCTGGCACGGAAGGGAAAAGCTCGGTCAGCAATTTTTCATTCTCCTGCCCAAGTTGCTCATGAACCTCCACGAACGTCGTTTGCCGCTTTGCCGATGCCGCCAGCGCGATATCTTCTATACGCGTCAAATTCTCACGGACGCTCAGTTGCAGCTCGCGGAAGCCGGCCGGTTTGCGCTCCGGGTTCACGCCGGTGGCTGCGAGCTGTTTGCGTACGGTCACAACTTCCTCGTGATATTCCCGCAGTTCCGCTGCCGCCCCGGCATAGTCATTCGCGCTCACGCGTTCGCCGGCATCCTTCACTTGGGCTTCGCCGAGCGCGGCCAGAGCCTTGGCCCGATGCACGGCATCACGTGCGTCGATATATTTTTTTTGAAGCTTGACGATTTCCGCGGTCCGTTCGGAGTCCCCGCCATTATTGGACGGGAATCCGGCTACCGCTGGGGGCCATCCGCTCGCCAGGCATAGAATGCAAGATATGAGGCCGGTCACCATCATGGCGCAATTCTACTTCTTCTTGTTCTTGAGTTCACTCTGCAAAACTCTGGCGCGGGCTGACGCTACGAAATATTCGTCATTTTCGGCGCCTTTATTCAGTTCTAAAAACTTCTCGAAGGCCGCATAAGCATCCGGCACGAGGTCCAATTTGTCATTGCACAGCGCGCGAAGATACCATTCGTTGACCATGAGGGGACGGCTTTGTTCGACCATGGCCAGAACCTTGAGCGCGCCCGGAAAATCCCCGCCGAGATAATGCGCGGACGCCAAATCCTTCAACAGGGTGTCGTCCCTGGAGTCTAGCTGATACGCCGCAGCCAGCTCTTTTGCGGCGGCCGGGTAATTCTTTGCCCGAAAGTACAAGCGTCCCAACTCGGCGTGCGCTTCGGCGTCCCTCGGGGCAGCCGCAATAACTTGCGCCAGCGCCGCGGTCGCGCGTATGGTGTCCTTCTGCTGCTCATAAATTTCCGCTTCCATTTTTTTCGCGGGCGCCCCTAACGTGCCGGAAACGAGTTGTAATTCGCCGAGCGCCTGGGCCATGTTCCCCTGATCCTGGAACACTTGGGCAAGCTGCAGCCGCGTTTCGGCGTCACCCGGAACAATCTTTAGATACTCCCGCAATTCTGTTACCGCATCGGCGGGTTTCGCCAGAGCGATTAGGNNGGCCAGCCCCAAATGTGCGGCCGCTGAATCCGGTTTGATTGCCAGTGCCTCCTGAAACTGCGTTTGAGCATCTGGTATTTGCTTTGCCGCCAGCAGTGTCCGGGCCAGCGCCAAGTAAATGTCGAAGTCCCTGGCATCCAATTTTTCAGCCGCCCGATAATTTTCGATGGCCTCGGCGGAATGCCCTGAGCGTTCCTGCGCCCACCCCAACAGAAACTCCGGCCGTGCCTCATTGGGCATTAGCGCGGTTGCCTGGCGCAACGGCGCCACCGCCCCGGCTGGGTCCCTCTCCAGCAGAGTCAATCCCAAATTCAGTTGTGCCGCAGCCATTTTGGGGTCGAGCTCCGCGGCCTTGCCGTATTCGCGCGCGGCATCTGTGGGCTGTTTTAGCGCAGTGAACGCGTAACCAAGTTGAAAGTGGATTGCGGCACTATCCGGCCGCTCGGCAAGGTATTGCTGAAACTCGCCAGCGGCGGAGGCATAGTCGTGCTGGTTCAAGTGTGACTGCGCGCTAGCCAAAAGATCTTGAAGATGCTGTTCTTCGCGGTCATGGATGTGATAAACCTGCTGCGAAGTGTTTTGGCGTTCAATCGGGTTGCCATGGTTGGCGAATGCTGGATGCGGCATCACCATCCGGCTACCCAGCAGGGCTAATAACGCTGGGCGGACCCGTAATGTCAGCCAGGGGGTCATTACCGCGCCCGAGGTTCTGCCCCAACTGTGGAACCGATTGGTTCGGTGGCCAAGGCGCTCGCTTTCTCACCGGCGATGTCGCTAATTTTGCTCAATGAGGTACCCTGCGGGCGATTCTCTTGAAGCGCGCGAGCCAGGTAGCGCCCCGTGTGGGAAATCCTCGCCGCCGCAATGTCCTCTGGAGTTCCTGTTGCGATTACCCGCCCGCCCTGATCGCCGCCTTCGGGCCCGAGATCAATTACCCAGTCGGCGGATTTGATAACGTCCAAATTATGCTCAATCACCATCAGGCTGGCTCCGCCTTCGATCAGCTTGTGAAACGCGCCCAGCAGTTTTTGGATATCATCAAAATGCAATCCCGTGGTCGGTTCATCGAAGATATACAGCACTCCCGCATTGTCCTGCCGCGTGAGATGCGCGGCCAGTTTCAGGCGTTGTGCTTCGCCGCCCGAAAGCGTGGTGGCCGATTGGCCCAGGCGCAAATACCCGAGCCCCGCTTCTTCCAGCACTTTCAATCGCGCGATAATTTTCGGTTTTGCCGCAAAAAACGATAGTGCTTCCCGCGCGGTCATTTGCAGGACTTCGCGGATATTTTTCTCGCGGTACCGAACGTCCAGGATGCCGCTTTTGTACCGCGTGCCCCGGCATTCCTCGCAGATCAGCTCGACGTCGGCCAAAAAACGCATTTNNTTCTACGGTCACGGTGCCGTCGCCCTGGCACGTCTCGCAGCGCCCTCCCGGAATATTGAACGAGAAATTTCCTGCGGTGTAACCGCGCTTCCGTGCATCTGGCGTTGCGGCAAACGTTTCTCGTATGGCATCGAAGGCGCGCAAGTACGTCGCCGGATTCGAACGTGGGGTGCGCCCAATTGGCGATTGATCCACCATCTCCACTTCGCGAATCGCTCCATCGCCTTCGATCCGGTCGCAGACTTCTTTCCAATTTCCACCAGTCCGTTTCGCCGCCAGCGCATGGTGGATCACGTCATAGACAAGTGTGGATTTTCCCGATCCCGAGACGCCGGTGATCGCCACCATCACGCCCAGCGGGATTNNTCCGTTCCTTTCAGATTGTGGCAGTGCGCCCCATAAATTTTCAGCGCTCTTCCCGTGGGGTTGCGCCGCACCGCTGGAACTGGGATTCTCCGTTCGCCACTCAGATACCTGCCTGTCAGTGACTGCGGATCGTGCAGCAGTTCATCGCGCGTACCCGCAAACACCAGCCGACCTCCATGTTCTCCCGCGCCCGGACCGATATCGAGAATATAATCCGCCGCTAAAATCGCGTCCGCGTCGTGTTCCACCAGAAGTACCGTATTTCCGAGGTCGCGCAATGTCTTCAGGATCGCTAGGAGCCGACCGGTATCGCGCGGATGCAACCCCACGGAAGGCTCGTCCAGGACGTAGAACGCCCCAACCAGTTGCGATCCCAGCGACGAAGCCAGTTGGATTCGCTGCGCTTCGCCGCCCGAAAGCGTGCTGGTCAGCCGGTCGAGGGTCAGGTAGTCGAGTCCCGCTTCATCCAGGAATCGCAACCGCTGCTGGATTTCTTCCAGGATTTTTCGCGCGATCACCGCTTCCGCTGGGGTCAACTCCACCGCACGGAAAAATTCTCGGGCTTCGGTTACCGTCAGCGCGCAAACTTCGGTGATGGACTTTCCCGCCACCCGCACGGCCCGTGCTTCAGGACGCAGCCGCGCACCGCCGC
>PKXT01000244.1:0-442 GCA_003133505.1 Acidobacteriota bacterium | reverse complement strand
GCACCCCGGGGAAGTTCCCCCCCGGATCTCCTTCCTCAATCATGGAGCGCTGGCGCCCGCTTAATTGGCGGTAGGGAAGGTACATCGGAATATCGTTATCTCTTGCATAACGTTTAAGGTCAGCGAACAACTGCTTATAGCGCGGTTTGGTCCAGGGGTCGATCGCTCCATTGGCCAGCGAGCGGCTCTTGTCCGGGATCACGCGATTCAGGTCGAAATCAATCGTGTTGNNCCTGGCAGCGCGGGCACGCTCCCGTGGGGCTGTTGAACGAGAACAGTCGTGGCTCCGGTTCCGCATAGGCAATTTTGCAATTCTTGCACTCGAATTTTTCGTTAAACACCAGCCGTTCAGGGGCGATGCCGGTTTTGGTGGAAGGGAACTCATCCGCAAATTCCAGTATCGCTTCGCGCGCCTCGCGATAGCAGATTTCCACCGAGTCCA
>PKXT01000274.1 GCA_003133505.1 Acidobacteriota bacterium | reverse complement strand
CGTTGTCGTCGCGGTGCTGTCGGGTTTGCGAATCGGCGAGCTACTGGCGCTGCGGTGGAAGAGTCTCGACCTGATTCGCGGAACGATTCAGGTTCGCGAGTCGGTTTCAGAGGGAGTGTTCGGATTGCCGAAGACGAAGAGCAGTCGGCGGGATGTCCCTATGAGCCCGCCGGTGCGCGAGACACTGCTGGCGCACCGCGTCCGCGCGCGACAAAAGGACCCGGATGATCTGGTGTTTGCCACTAGCAAGCAAACGCCACTCAATCCGAAGAATCTGCTCCGCCGTGTGCTTCGGCCGACGTGCGCCAGCTTGGGCCTGCCGCTCATTACCTGGCATAGTTTCCGGCACACTCATGCGACGTTGCTTGGCGAAGTGGGTGAGTCGCTTAGGACGGCACAGGCGATACTCGGCCATTCGGACCTTGAGACCACGCTCAAGGTGTATACGCACGCAATTCCTGAATCACAACGGCGTGCGGTAGGCAAAGTTGCGGACATTCTGTTCCCAAATGTTCCCAAATTTGCCGAACCAGCGCAAAGCGAAAAGGTTAACTGATAGATGTTTCAACAGTTACAAAGAGAATGGAGCCGAGGGCCGGAATTGNNTGCTCTACCAGCTGAGCTACCTCGGCGAGTGATGCCAATGTAGCATCCACGCGAAAAACCTGTCAAACACGCGGCCGTGCATTTGAACCGGCCGCCTTTATTCCTGAAAAACTATATTGTCCTTGACATCCATGCATCCGCCGTTATAAAAGCCTGATTATCATTTGTGTTATCCGGGTGCGAGCATTCAGGAGCCGNNCGCGCCTGGACGTTGGAGATAGGGCGGTTCTCGGTCACCGCTTTGGCCGGATGCATGGCTCCCGCTTCGGGCATTGGAACAGATCTTTGTAGCCGGCTGCCGGCGTCTTCCGGCATTGGAGTTTTGCTCTCTTCTTATTGGCCGCGGTGATGATGGAGTTAAGCCACAGCGTTTTTTCCGTTGAATTGAACTAAAGCGCGTTTTGCGGTTGTGGTTTACACGAAGATGCTTTCCCTCGGCAGAGCATCATCTTGGAGGAACAGCATGGGAATTTTTTTTACGCCGCATCAACCAGTAGTCCCTGAAATCAATAGCGCGATTCGAATGGCGTTGCTCGCTGATCCGGCAACGGTCGGAAACGTCGAACATGAAGCCGCGCAGAGATCCATGGGCCTTATCCAGGCCACCTCGCCGCAGTTTAATCCGTTGCGGTTCTGCGGGGCTTTGTTAATCGCCGGCGCTTTGCTCTGGGGAGGAATATGGACGGCACGGAACAATCTGCCTGACATTTCGAAAGACCTAATGAATTCTTTCGCTGCTTTTAGCNNCTTTTAGCGGAATCGTCCTGGGCCTTTTAGGAGGCGAGGCGCAAAAATCAATTTCCGCTTGAGCCGTTGCGGGACGAACTCAAGCCGCCGAGACGATCTCGCTTTTTGTGATCGCCGACTGACATTTGTTTAAGTATCCAGGAAGGGTACCATGTACGGTGAAGTTGATCGCCACGCGAACGGGGGGGGGGCGGCCCGAACCGCGTGGGATTTGGGCGCGAATGGGATAAAGAATAGGGAGCAAACAATAAAAGAAGAGAAATTTTCCAAACCGATTCGAAATCCACAAACGGGCCAGGGTGAAAGTATGTCGAGCGGCGTAGTCATAGCGGAATCAGGGGAAGTGACCATTCCCAGCTTTCGGGTTTTGGGCGCGCGGATACACGCGGTCCAAATCCCTGACGTTCTCCGGATCGTCGACCACTGGATTAACGAGCGCAAAGGTGTCCACATTGTCTGTCAAACTGGCATGCACGGCGCTTCGGAGGCGGTAAGCCATCCTAAACTCCGCGAAATGATCAACGACGCGGACTTGAACAATCCTGACGGTGCGCCCATGACTTGGCTGGCCCGCCTTCACGGATTTAAGCATGTAAAGCGGCGGGCTTACGGGCCGGAAGTGATGGGCACGCTGCTACGCGAGACCGGCCCGAAGTATAAACACTTTTTCTACGGAAATCGCGTGTCGGAAGAACTGGGACGGATGCTCACTAGGAAGTATGGAACACGCGTAGTAGGCACCTATCCACTCCCCATCTGGCCTTTGCCCGAAGCGGAAAAGGTAAAAATCGCGGAAGTGATCGAGGCGGCCGCTCCCGATATTGTGTGGGTAGGTCTGGGAGCGCCGAGACAGGAAGGTTTCATGTTCGATTTCCGGAGCCGGCTCACCGTGCCCGTCCTGATCGGCGTGGGAGCGGCCTTTGATTTCCATGCGGGCAAATTGAAACAGGCCCCCTCCTGGATGCAGGAGAACGGGCTGGAATGGTTCTACCGATTCGCACATGAGCCGAAGCGGTTGTGGCGGCGTTACCTGGTAAACGGTCCGATATTCGTGTGGAATGTTGGATTGGAATTAGCCGGCTTAAAGAAGTTCAGCTGACCTGGATTTTTCGGGCATGACGGTAAACCACGAATATATTGCGGCTGTAGGCATGGCGATTTGTCGAATCAAACTGCATGTTTACCGGCGGGTATATATTTCGGGGTGCCTGGACGTCAAAAAGCGGATTTCGAGGCCTACTTTTCAAGATGTCAAATGAGCAAGACCTTCGATTTCGGAGTCCGGCCCTCGGGCATCCGGAAGTATTCTCCCCTTATTCTCTGGACCGTTTTCGCTCAATAGATAGCTCTTCCCTCCAAGATTTTCGATCCCGCGGAAAGGGTGACCGTGCCGTGACAGACTCGGCCCCGCTTATCTCATTGCGACTTGCTGAGAAACCAACTGGGGCTAATATCAAATGAGCGTCATCATGAACGAATTTCCGGTCACGCTTGGAAACGGTGATGAAGTGATCACCTTCGACATAGGTGGTACGTCTTTTCGGAGCGCACTGGTTACTCGCGACGGACGATTGACCAGTGTCCAGCGGGTTCCGTCCATAAATTTCCGGTCAACGCCCGGCAGATTGGCCCCGGATATCATGGACGAAATCGCTGCTTTTATCGCCAAGACCGTGAAATCATTCTGGGAGTTCCCCGTATTGGCGGGGCGGCATCCGGCGATTGCGATATCGTTGGGCGCAGCACTGAACGCTCACACCGGAANNCCAATCCTAGGTGACGATTCCACTTCCTGCGATTTGGAACAGGCTGTAAACCGACATCTGAGCGGTGCCAATATTACGATTGTGAATGATGTGACGGCCTCTCTTGTCGCGCACTCGCGCATGGTCATCTATCACACCGCTCGCCGACTCGCCCTCATCACTGTAAGCACCGGGATAGCCTCGCGAATTTTGAATTGCTCCGTGCCCCACGTGCCTGTGGATCCCACCCTCGGCACCCAGGGCGAGATTGGCCACCACCGCATTGCATTCTCGATCGAGGGGCGCCCATTGTCCTTGAAATGCGATTGCGGAGGTATGAATCATGTGAACGCATTCTCTTCCGGGAACGGCATCAAGAACGTGCTCAGCCAGATTCGCGAAATCTTTCCCGGGGAATTTCGCGCATCTGATTTGAACAAGGCTGGTTTGGGGCCGGATGTACCCCTCACGGCGCTGGCTGAAGGTTTGGCGAATGGCGACCATCTCTGCCAAAAGCTGCTTAGGGCCGTTACCGCGCCTGTTGCCGAGGCGATCAAGTGGCATTTCACGCTGGATCCTGAAATTGACAAGCTGATCCTCACCGGAGGAGTATGTTTCCTGTTGGGTGAGCTGTACCTTTCTTCCGTTCTCGCCAATTTGAATTCATTTGAATTTTATCCATTGACGTCGCGGGAAGAGACTTTTTGGGCCGACCGCGTTACCCTGGGCCCCGGTTCCGACGATGCCGGTCTCATCGGAGCGGCATACATCGCGCGCGAAACACCAAAAATTCATCGTCGCGAGTGCTTGAATTCACAGCCTCCCTATCAGGTGTCGCGTCACAGCGCCGTTGAGTATCCCATTGAGGTGGTCCACGGTATCTTCCATAACGAGGAGTTTCCCCGGTATTTGCTGAAACCTTTCGACCGGATCATTCTGGTAGCCGATGCGAATGTGAATGTACTTTATGGCGACGCAATCCGGGGACTGCTGGGGGGACCGGACCGCCAGGTTGACACGGTTGTGTTTCACGCATCAGAAAAGAAAAAAGATCTCTTTGCCTTCATAGAGATAGTATCGGCCTTCGAGCAGCTCGGAGTTCGCAGACGCAAGGACCTCATTGTCGCCGCGGGAGGCGGAGTTACCCTTGATGTTGTAGGCTTCTCCTCCAGTGTNNATTCCCTGCATGCGGCTTCCGACTACGCTTCTCGCGGAAATTGACGCCGGTATCGGAATCAAGACCGGAGTTAACTTTCGCCAAAGCAAAAGCCGGCTGGGCACGTTTTCGGCACCCTATGCCGTTGTCGTGGACCCTTCTTTTCTTTCCACACTGTCCGACCGCCAGATAAGAAATGGTTTGTCCGAGGCCTTAAAAATCGGTCTGGCGGCGGATCGTCCATTATTTGACCTGATCGAGGAGCACGCACGTTACCTGGTGCGTATCAAGCTTCAATGCGAGCAGGGTACGGACCTCATTTGTCGATCCATCAGGGCGATGCTTCTGGAGCTCTCTCCAAACCTTCACGAGCGCGCTCTGGAGCGTCCACCGGATTATGGACACACGTTCAGCCCCATCTTCGAATTCGAATTGAGCGACTTGGAACACGGAGAAGCCGTTGCCCTGGATATGGCCATATCGACAGCGCTGGCAATGGTTTTGGGAGCTCTTGACACGGCAGATGCCGAGCAAATCCTGGTCACCCAGCGCGACTTGGGTCTGCCGGTCAGCCGACCGGGCGTAAGCACGGACATGCTTTTGAGAGGCATTCATGACGCTAAGAAGCATCGCGGGGGGCGGCTAAGAATGCCCATCCTCTGCGAAATCGGCCAGACGATGTTCATTGACGAAATTAGCGAGCCCCAGATGGACGAGGCGCTTACTTTCGTCAGCTCCTGGTCAAGCGTAAAACCCGGGGTCCAGCATGCATAAATTGCCGGGCCATTGCGTCGTCCGGCGCGCAACCAATCAGAGCGACCTGGTAATTAGCAATCAAGACCCCCAAGGACTCAGCGATTCGGGAATCGTCATCAAGATGCTATCAGCCGCGGTTTGTGGCACTGACCTTGCCATACTTTCCGGTGCGCGCCCAGATTGCGCGGAAGTGCTTGGCCACGAAGGTGTGGGGATGGTCGTTAACGCACCGGAATNNAGTACATAGAAAGCAACCCGAGATAGTAGTAGGTCACAGCCGGGATGGCATATTTCGAGACCTCTTTTGTATGGACAGCGCCGATGCGGCTCAGGGAAAGTTTTTGGTCCGTTGCCCCAGCGACTGTTCCCTTCCGAATACGGAGCTTGTGCTTGCCGAGCCGCTGGGATCCGTTCTCTACAGCATGGAGCTGCTTCGGGAACAATGCGCCACGGCCTCTCTTCTGATACGCGGATCGGGAACCGTGGGGATCATGGCGGCAAAGTTGTGGGCCACCATGACCGGATCTTTTGCGCTGCTGGTCTCACAATCGGAAAAGCACGCACAATGGCTTCGGAACTCGACCTCCTGGCCCGCAAGTGTCCGCATCTGCTGCAGCGCCCAACTGCATGAGGCATGTTCCAGCGTCCCCGCGTTCAAAGCGGCCATCCTCTGCTGCTCGCGCGAAAGCGCTCCCGAAGGTCTAGGCTCGTTACTGGATGTTGTCCCGGAGGGCGCGACGATAGATCTGATGGCGGGCTTTCCCACGCAATAGTGGGAAGTGCGTCTAGGGGGCGTCAGCATAGACAGCATTCGTTGGAACAACATCTGTGGTAAAAGCGGCGCGCCGCCCACGCCTGTCGTAGATCGCTCTAATGGCAAAACCGTTTATCTCATTGGCCATCGTGGGACGGCACAACGCCACATTCTTCAGGCCATTGAAATACTGTCTGGCAGGATTATTTCACTGGCCGATATTCCCCATCGTCTTTTTACCCTGGAACAGCTTCCCGGGGTGGTGAAGGCCATGCTACCCCCCANNGCCAAGTGGCTACTGCTAACCCGACTGCCACCGTGCTATTGACTGGCGCGTCGCAAGGAATCGGAAAGGCGATTCTACTAGCACTTGCCTGCGGCGGAAATTCTGTTCTGGGTCTTTCTCGGACGAAGCCGGAGGACCTTTCTAATCCCACGCTCCCTTTCGAGGCTGACTGTATCGCTTGGAAGCCGTTGGACTTGTCAAATACTGATGAGGTGGCGCAATTCGCTTCATCGCTGGGACCAATAGCAGTTCGAGCGTTGATTTTGTGCGCTGCGGATTATGGTCCGGGAGGACGACATCTGGCATCGGCGACCCCAGCTACGGAGTGGCAACAGGTTATCGCGACGAATTGCGTCGGACACTGCATTCTTATATCGAGCCTGTTGCCAAAGCTTATTGCCAATTCTCCAGGCGTGATCATCAACATATCCTCGGACGTTGCTCTATTGCCGGCGGACGGTCGAGCCGCATACGCCACCTCAAAAGCGGGCTTGCATGCAATGCTGCGCGCCGTCGCAGCGGAACATTCAACGGAATGTCTTCGCGTTTATCAACTGGTCCCCACGTTTCAATTGCTAACCAGTGGTATGCGCCGACGACGACCGGCTGGTTTTGATTTCTCCTCCTACGCCGATCCGGCCCTCATCGCCCAAGCAGTAGATGAAATCCTATCTCCGTCTGGTAATCCACTTACACCCGGAACTTACCTGGTCCATCGGGATAGCGCGATGAGCCAATACCCTGAGATCACTCACATATTGGGCTGAATTAAACGGAGAAGAACAATTCCAGGGAAATATGCGCCCAAATCATTCCGGCCCCATCCGCTGAAAATAAAAAAAGGCCCGGTGCCGAGTAGCGTGCCGGGCCCTTCTAAATGCAATAGAAGCAGGGTGCGGATTAGGCCACTACGCGCGCGCCCTGTTCACGCGCCACATATTGGTCGTATATCCAGCGGTAAGTTTTCTCCAAGCCGTCGCGCAACGAGATACTCGGCTCCCAATTCAGCCTCTTCTTGATCATCGTGTTATCGCTGTTCCGGCCATTGACACCCTTTGGCGCGCTGAGGTCGTATACGCGCTTGAACTTCGCGCCACCGATTTCCTCCGCAATGTCAATGAGTTGGTTGATGGTTACCATTTCGGAGGAGCCGAGATTAATAGGATCCACGATATCCGAGTTCATGATCATTCGCGTGCCCTTCAGGCAATCATCAATGTACATGAAGCTGCGCGTCTGAGTGCCATCGCCCCAAACGGGAATTTCGGTCTGGCCTTTCGCCTTGGCTTCAATCACCTTGCGGCAGATCGCCGCAGGCGCTTTCTCGCGACCGCCAAACCACGTCCCATTCGGGCCGTAAACATTGTGGTAGCGGGCCATTCGCGTGTGCAGGCCATAATCCTCGCGGAAATGGCGGCACATGCGTTCGCTGAAAAGCTTCTCCCAGCCGTAACCGTCTTCGGCCAATGCAGGGTAGGCATCTTCTTCCTTCAGCCCAGGACAATTGGGGTCTTCCTGCATGTTGGCGTTGTATACGCAGGCGGACGATGAATAGAAATATTTCTGAACATTATGCTTCTTTGCGGCCAGCAGCATGTGCGTGCTGATAAGCACCGAAAGCATACATTCCGCCCGGTGTGTCTCGATGAATCCCATTCCACCCATGTCCGCGGCAAGCATGAAAATCTGGTAGGCGCCCTGCGCGGCAGTCTCGCAGTTTTGGCGGTCTTTCAGGTCAAGCTGCACGTTTTCGACGTCGGGGAAGTGCTGATACCACTGCTCGAAGGGCTTGGCACCCACCGCTCGAATGCGCGTGTACCCCTGGCGGCGAAGGTCGGCGACCAGAGAGCCGGCAATAAAGCCATCCGCTCCCGCCACCACTACAATTTCGTTCGTATCGTTCATTCCTGTCTTCTCCATGGCTTGGGTTCGTTGAAACTGGCGTGCAGAATGCACGCACTGACCGGACCTCGCTGCTGCTGACGTTCCGATATTGAGGATTATACCACCAGTTTGCCGCAACCCAGCGCGGACCGCCCGTTTCCTCACACTGAGTTGCTCGACGCGACACTTATGCCACAGCGATAAGGTGCTGCACCTTCCTACAGATCCCCTTCCGCAGTGGTTTTCTCTCGAAAAACATCACCGCGTTCTAGGGATCCTACTGTCCTACAATGCCCTGCCCGGCGCCGCCCTGGCATGGGTTATCGCGTCGGTCGCGACGCTCCAAATTCATTTCAGTTGCGCGCCGCCCCGCTATGGCTTGCATACCAATCATAAGTCTCATGCAGAGCCTGCTCCAGCGTGTACTGGCACGTGAATCCCGCCGCGCGTAAACGGCTTACGCCATAGGAGCGGAAGATAAAACCGCTCGGCTTGCTGGTGTCCCAAACGACCTGGTCTTCCATCCCCGTATAGGCCGCCAGAATATTCACTACATCCCGAATCTTTTCCGACCTTCCTGTGCCCAGGTTAACGGGGCCCGCGATGTCATTCATGATCGTGTGAAGTGCGCGTGAACACTCCTTGATATATAGAAAGTCGCGGTGCGCTGAGCCGTCGCCCCACACAGTGACCTGCGTTTTCGCCTTCCGGGCGTCATGAAATTTCTTTATCAGGGAGGGGATGACGTGCCCCGTTTCGATATTGAAGCGATCATGCGGCCCATAAAGATTCGTGCAAAACGCGAAAGCATAAGGCATGCCATAACTGTTTTCATACGTCTGCAATTGGGCGAGCATGCCGCGCTTGGCCTGGGAATAGCCGTATTCCGAAGGATGGGGAGGGCCTTTCCAAACATCCCCTTCGACTAGAGGAACGCCGGGATCAAGATCGGGATACATGGCGGCAGTGCCCATGGCGACAACTTTCTTTACTCCGGCTTCATGGCACGCGTCAACGACATGAGTATTGATAAGCGTGTTCTTCAGATAGGATTCGCCCTGGTTGCGCATATTGCCCATGATGCCGCGCACAAATCCGGCCATGTGAAAAACGTAGTCAGGCTTGTTGCGCTTGAAAGTTTCCAGCACGATGTGCCAGTCGGTCAGATCACACTCGCTCGAAGTGGGCGCCAGAATCCTGGCAAATCCCTGCGATTGTAGATACTCCTTTAGATTGAGCCCCGCTAGACCGGAGCCGCCCGTTATCAGGATATTGTCGTCACGCTGGATCATGAAATCACAACTCCCACGATGCGCTATATACACCAACTAAAAACTATTGCGAGAGGGGGTAAATCAACCAGGCCAGAGTCACGCCTGTGAGCACGAAAATCAGGAACGTGCGAATTACCCCACGGACGAGCAATAGGAACGGTAAGCGTGGCCGGAACTGGAGCGCGCATGAGGCCAAAAATGCGCAAAGCAACAGCAGCGGAAAGTGAGCCAGATGGATATGCCCCGCCGTCATGCCGGACAAGGGGAAATTATGGCGCGCCAGAGCCACCTCAAGCCAGAAGGGCAGCCATTTCTGTCTGCACCGCTCCGGTTACCCTGGCCTCGCTCTCGCTGACGTACACGTCCACTTCGCTGCGAATGCCGAATTCCGGCAGGTAAATTCCGGGCTCAACGGAAAAGCACGTGCGCGGAACGATGGACCGATCGTCATACATTTCAATTCCATCCATATTGGCGCCCGTTCCGTGGACTTCCTGCCCGATATTGTGGCCGGTACGATGGGTGAAATACCTCGCGAAGCCGGCTTTCCGAATCACGTCGCGGGCCGCCCCGTCCACCTGCCATCCCTGAATGGTGCGCCCGGCCGTGATGGAGCGCCGCGCGAAATCAACAGCGGCATCGCGCGCCTGACTGACCGCGCGAAACACCTTTTCCACCTTCGGCGGAACGCGCGTGCCCAGATAGGCAGTCCATGTGATGTCGTAATAAACGCTTCCCGGCTTATTCAGCTTGGCCCAGACGTCCAGCAGCAGCACATTCCCGGCGCGAATGGGACGGCTGCCCTTGGGCATCGGTTCATAGTGTGGGTTCCCGCTGCTCGGTCCGGCGCCCACAATCGGCGCGCTATCCGAAATCAGGCCGCAAAGCTTGAATTGCTCGGCCATCCACTGCTGGAGCTCATATTCCGTGCGAACTTTTTTCTCGCGTACAAACGACGCCGCTCGGCGGAAGGCGTCCTGCGTGATACGGTCCACCAATCGGCCCGCTTCTAGATGCGAGCGAAGCTGCTCCGGCGTCCACACAGCTTCGAATTTCTGTACCAAATCGGCGGAGGTTACGACTTTGGTTTTCATGCTTCGAACCAACTCCACAGTGCCGGCGTCCACCGTGGCCACCGAGGTAATGTTACTTTTCGGAGAGTACTGCATGGCTACCTTGCTCATGCGCCCTAGCAGCTTGGCTAGCCCACGCAGCAGTTCTTCGCGCGACATATATTCGATTTTTGCGCCGGGCAGCGAATCGAGGCTTCCCGCTTCGATCTTGTGGACCAGCTTTGCCGGACGCCCGTGCGCTGGGATCAAGTAGAACCAGCGGCGCTTGGCCATCACCTCATGCAGCCCCAGCACGCTATAGGCGATGGGATCGCGATGAAGAACATCATAAAAAAGCCAGCCGTCAAGGCCGCTGGCTCGCAGCTCAGCTTGAATCGCCGCTATGTCTGGCATCTGTTTTTCTCCTGGCGGTCAGCATGCCCGTCCCTGGTGAAGCAGTTTGTTTCTCGCGGGATACTTCCAAAAGCGCGCGAACTTGATTCGCTGCCACGCTCTGAACTGCAATGCGTTTCAAGCGAGACTTCGCGCCGCCGATGATTCTAACAGCCGCTTGCGGCCGCTTCAATCGCGCGGCGAGTAATTCCACTACCGCCTCATTGGCCCGATCATCTATGGGCGGTGCAGCCACGCGAATACGCAAAGCTCCATCCCATTCGCCATCGATTCCCTCGCGTCGTGCATTCGGCTGCACGCGCACCCGGAAAATTACTGAACCGTTTTTCTCGTCAATCCGAATCATGGCTGGCTAGAGTTTGGTCCGCTCGCCAAAAATACCCGTGCCAATGCGAACTTCTGTTGCTCCTTCCTCAATGGCAATTTCAAAATCATGCGACATGCCCATGGAAAGCGCGGGCAGCGACGTCCCCAACCCTTGCGCCACCGTCCGGCGCAACTGTGCCAACCGGCGAAGGTAAGGCCGTGCCTCTTCGGGGTTCTCGCAGTACGGCGGGATGCACATTAATCCGCGAAACTCGAGCGACGGCAGGGCGAGCACGACTTCCGCAACGCCTGTCAATTCAGACTCGAGGATGCCACGTTTCGATTCCTCGGGAGCGAGCAGCACTTCCAGAAGGATCGGCAGCCGTGGGTTTGTTATTTGGCCTCCCGCACCGTTTCCTTCCTCGATGCGCGCCTGATTCAGGCGGCGCGCCAAGTCCGCGCTATCCAACGAATCCACCAGATGAAACAGCTTCACCGCGCGCCGAACCTTGTTGCTCTGTAGTCCACCAATC
>PKXT01000285.1 GCA_003133505.1 Acidobacteriota bacterium | reverse complement strand
CTCGGCGCGGGGTCTGCTGCGCGAACTGTTTGAACGGCATGGAATTTCCTGCGAGGAAATACGAGGCACGCGTGACCCACTATTCGGTGGAGTGAATCCGGAACCAATTGAACCGAACGTGGAGGCTCTGCGAGAGGCTATACGGGGCAGCGGCTGCGACGGAGGTTTCTGCGCTGATGGCGATGGTGATCGCATTGGAGCCATGGACGCCAACGGCACGTTTATCAATCCTCACCAAATTTTTTCATTGCTGCTCTGGCACCTGGCGGGCACACGGAAATTACCAGGCGACGTGGCGAAAACTTTTTCCACCACCAAGATGATTGACGAAATAGCCCAGCGCTTTGGCCGCAAGGTCTGGGAAACGCCGATCGGCTTCAAATACATCTGCGACCTGATGCTGGAGCGCGACATCCTGATTGGCGGCGAAGAAAGCGGAGGCATTGGCACCAAACTCCATTTACCGGAGCGCGATGCCACGGTGAGCGCGCTGCTCCTTGCCGAAGTGATGGCTTGGCACGGCAAGAGCCTCGGTGAGTTGATTTCGATGCTTCATGCGGAATTTGGCGAGCATCATTATGGACGTGTGGATTTGGAATTGCGGCCAGGCCAGAAAGAGAAAGCTATTGACTATTTTTCGCGCGAAGACGTCACGCGGCTTCTCGAGTGGCCGGTTGTTGGCAGAGAAAACATGGATGGAATCAAGTTATATCTCGGCGGAATCGGGTGGGTAATGGCACGGGCAAGTGGAACCGAGCCAATGTTACGAATTTATTCGGAGACTTCATGTCCGGAAACCACGCGCCGAATTCTCAATGACGTTAGCGCAATGGTCCGCACTCTGCAAGCGGATGCCTAAGCTCCGCATTATCAGGAACGGAGTAACTATCAGATGAAACGACGGCTCTACACATTGGATGTATTTACTAAGCGCCCTTTCGCGGGCAACGCCTTAGCCGTAGTCGCCGACGGAGATGGGTTGCCGCCCGCGCGAATGCAGGCCATTGCGCGGGAGATGAATCTTTCCGAGACGGTTTTCGTCCAACGTCCCACCAATAACCGCGCTCTGGCGCGGCTGCGCATTTTTACTACCTTGCGCGAGCTGCCTCTTGCCGGGCATCCCGTCATCGGCACGTGGTTTCTCTTGGCGGAACTTGGCGTGGTACCCGCTCAGGAAGGCGAAGTGCATATTTTGCAACAGACCGGAGCGGGAATTCTGCCGGTGGCGATCCGGTTCGCGAAAGGGCGACCGGAAATGGTCACCATGACGCAATGCCCGGCGCGATTTCAGCGGGCCCGATTTTCGCGGGCGGACCTTGCGGGGCCGCTAGGCCTTTCCGCTGCTGATTTTGAACCCTCGCTTCCGCTGGAGTTCGTGTCCACTGGCATTGCCAACCTGATAGTCCCTCTGCGCTCGCGAGCATCCCTGAAGAAGATTCAGACAAATGTCCATGCCCTGCACAAAATACTGGGGCGCGATGGCTCGATGGCCTATTGCTTTACGCTTGGCAGTGCCGCGCGAGCCTACGCGCGTGGCATGATTCCCTGGGCCCTGCAGGAGGATCCCGCGACGGGTTCGGCGGCGGGTTCGCTGGGCGCGTACCTGGTTAAGCATGGGGAGCTAGAACCTCAGCGGGTCCTTTCAATCTTGCAAGGCGTGGAAATGGGCCGGCCGAGCGACATTCAAGTGCAAATAGAAAGGGCGGATGGCGGCCGGCTGACGCCATTTGTCAGCGGCGCGGCGGTTCGTATTTTCGAAGGAGTACTGGAGGCTTGACGCACTGCAGTGCCAAACGAATTCCTCCCTGGTTGTAGATAATCCTCTCTACTCATGGCCTTGTAGAGAGCCCATTGCCTGCTTCATTTTCCCTCATTTCATTTCGAGTAGCCGGAAGGAACGGCCGAAAATCCGGCAAATGTGCGGGCCCAAGGACTTAATTTGCCCCACGGGTTTCTTCCGCTTTTGGAATTAAATCCTTATTCGGATCCGTACAGTAATACCCATACAGCGACAACCCTATCGTGAACTCCTCTAGCGCATCGTAGACTTTCTGAGAGGAGACACCTCATGAAACCAGTCAGATTAATCAGCACCGGGATTCTTGCTTTGTTCTTGGCAACCAGCATTTCTTCGGTTTATGCGCAAGATGAGAANNGGAGCAGTCGGCCAAGCCCGACGACCATGCGGCCAAGCCGGAGGAGCACCCCGCCAAACCGGTCGAGCACCCAAACATGCCTGCGAAGCAACAACAGGAAGCCAAGCCGGGCGAACATCCGGCCATGCAGCAGCAAGGCCGGGAGAGCGAGTCAGCGCACGTAACGGTCAATAAGAACGTCACTGTAGTTAACGGCCAGCGGCGGATACCGAATGCCACGTTTCGCGCCAGTTTCGGGCGGCAGCATACCTTTACCGTCAACAATATCACCGTGATTAGCGGGCAGCCGCGTTTTCAATATGGTGGCTTCTGGCTTGGGCTGGGCGTTCCATGGCCTGGGGCGTGGGCCTATGCCGACCCGGTCTACGTCGAATTCGTGGACGGCCAATACTACCTGTTTAACATCCGGCACCCGGGCCTGAGGATCGCTATCATCGTGCTTTAGGTTTTCTCTAAGCAGTCGCCTGACACTTCAATTTGAATGGCCCGCACACCCACGCGGGCCATTCGCATCATTGGAGCCATCGTGTCATCTAACAGATAGCAGAGCATGCGGTCAAAAAAAGAAGGACATTCATAAACGACTGCTAACGCTTTTCATTCTGCTACTACGTTGTGCTGACTAAGAGGAACCACGAATGGCGCATTTATTTGACCCATTGAAATTGCGGGATGTCACCCTTCGAAATCGCATTGCAGTTTCACCGATGTGCGAATATTCCTCTGAGAATGGCATTGCCAACGACTGGCACCTGGTGCACTTGGGCAGCCGCGCGGTGGGCGGCGCGGCGCTGGTATTTACGGAAGCAACTGCTGTTACACCAGAAGGCCGAATTTCGCCGCAGGACCTGGGCATCTGGACGGATGCCCACATCGAGTCACTGGCGCGGATTGTCCGTTTCATCCATGCTCGCGGAGCACTTGCGGGAATGCAGCTAGCTCACGCGGGACGAAAAGCGAGCACCCAGCGGCCATGGGATGGGCAGGCGGCACTGTCAGTGGAACAGGGCGGATGGCGGCCGGTGTTCGCGCCCAGCGCAATTCCCTTCAATGAAAAATATGCCATGCCCGAAGAGCTTTCCCGCGACGGAATTAAAAACTTGGTGGAATCTTTCGCACAGGCAGCGACGAGGGCAGTAGCTGCTGGCTTTGATGTACTGGAATTGCACGCCGCGCATGGTTATCTGCTCCAGGAATTTCTTTCGCCGCTGAGCAATAAAAGGACGGACGAATATGGCGGCACAATATCCAACCGAATTCGCATCGTGTGTGAGGTTGTAG
>PKXT01000223.1 GCA_003133505.1 Acidobacteriota bacterium | reverse complement strand
ACCAGCACGTCAACCCACACGCCATGTAAGCTGTGCGCCCCCGGTAACATCACCGTGCGCAAAGCGTCCACGAGATAGCTCAAGGGATTAATATTGCTGATCCAGCGCAACCAGGCGGGCATCATGGCCACCGGATATAGCGCGTTGCTGGCAAAAAAGAGCGGCAGCATCAGCAGTTGATTAGCTCCCAGAAAGCGCTCCCGGCTCTTTACCACGCACGCCACAATCATGGAAAGGGTGCAGAAAAGCGCGGAACCTATAATCACCAGTCCCAACGCGGCCAGGATCAACAGCGGGTTCCAGCGAATCTTGGCCGAGGCCAGCGCGGCTAGCAGGTAAATCACTAAAACCTGCGGCGCATTGCGGACCCCCGCCGCCAGGGATTTCCCCATCACAAGGGCCCGGCGAGATGCTGGACTGACCAGGTATTTCTGCAGAATTCCCGTGTCGCGCTCCCAAAGCAATCCCACNNAGGGACGATGAAATCAAGGTACCGGATGCCGCCCGTCGGTATCCCATGAAGTTTCGAAAAGACAGGGGCGAAAATCAAGATCCATATGGCTGGTTGTACCACGCGCGACAGCATCTCGATGGGGTCATGCAGGAGCTTTCGCACTTCGCTCTCGGTGACGGCAGCCACTTCGCGAATCAAGGGCGCTCCCGGAAAACCGCCGCCCCAGGTCTGCGGCTGTACGGCCATTTCAGACAACATCAGAACACCTGCCTTTTCAGAATCGTCGCGATCAAAACCGGCGCCAGATTAACGCGGGAATATAAGGCTCCGGTTTAACCATTATTGTAACGCAAAGCGGCGTTTGTCCCCTGGCGCTCAAACAACCTTGTTCCACCCGTAATCAACGCCGAGCAACGTGAACAGGCGCTTATTGTGGGGCGCGAAAATACCTTGGAGTCTTCGCCGCATAGGCGCTTCAAGGGGGGGGTAGCTGCGTGCATTTTCACGCCTGAACTTTTCCTGCCCGTTGGATGGTAGCCCCAGGAAGCCAAAAACTCCCGCCATTGCGCCCGCAGTGTCCTTCGACAATTCACCGGAGGACAATATTTTAATATTCTGCCGCGGGAATAAGCTAAATAGGTGCTCCAGTTGCTGGACGTAGAATCCGCGCGTCACGTACGAAAAATTTTGATGTGCGAAGCTGTAATACCCGGGGTCCGCGGCCATTCGCTCAGCCTCGCCCTTTAACCGCTCCGGCTCGCGGTCAATAGCTTCCTCAAATGACGCCAGCGGCTCGTGGCCGATTCCACGCTCGTGAAAATAATGCGAATAGGCCCGATCCACTGGATTTCTCAGCACAACCAGAATCTTTGCAACAGGATATTCCTTGGCGATCCTCCCCAGTGCGTGCGGATGGGCCATATAGTAGGGCGTTGCGTCCCCCGCCAGCGGCTCACGCCCCAGCCGCATCGCGGTGAGCCGCGCATAGAGGCGAGTGGGGAAATAAGCCCGGTACCAGGAATCGCCCCGTTGGAAATTATTGTCGTAATAGTGGATTTCTTTCACCGCTGACCTCGTGATCAGCGGGTGGGCCACCATGTATTCATATAACGAACTGGAGCCGCACCGCTGCCCTCCCACGATGAACCAGCTCGGTGCGATACGGAGACTGCTGCTCGAGTGACCGGCCGCCACGGAGGCTGTTTCCAAGCCTTTCCGCATGATCGCTCGCGCGAGCGAATAATTCTTGCGGGCTACGCGGGCCATGGTTACGGTTTGTACAACGCGGGAAATTGCTTCTTCAAATCATCCAGCTTGGGCAAATCGTTATAGACGATGTATGGATAATCAGGATGCAGCTCGAGGAAATTCTGGTGATATTCCTCGGCTGGATAGAAATGTGTTAGGGGGACTACCTGGGTCACCACCTTGGAGGGGAACACGTTATCTTTATTGATCTGACTAATGTATCCCTGCGCGATTTCCTTCTGTTGTTCATCGGTGTAAAAAATCACAGAGCGATATTGGCTTCCCGAGTCGGGTCCCTGGCGATTTAGCTCAGTAGGGTCATGGGCCACCGAGAAAAACACCCTCAGCAGTTCGGCATATGAGATTGTGGCAGGGTCGTAGGTAATTTTCACCGACTCCGCATGGCCGGTGATGCCAGTGCTTACAATTTCGTAATGCGCGGTAAGGGCGCTGCCTCCCGAATAACCGGAAAGGACGCTCTTCACCCCTTTGACATGCTTGAACACCCCATCCACTCCCCAGAAACATCCACCCGAGAGCACCGCGGTTTGATCGCCTTTGGCGGTGGCCGAGGCCGGCGTATTGCCTTTATAAGGCGGCACTTGCCCATGCGCCGCGTTGCACGCCAACACCGCGAATATTGGCATAAGGACCAGCGCTCTCGCGGTTGTCCGCAGACGAGCCGCGCACACGCCTAGCTTGCTATGGGTATTGTTAACGAAAACCCGCATGGATAGTGTGTCTCCTGAAATATCTGTTTCTACATCTTATATGATCCACGAACGATTCGAAAGTTTCGGCGTGATGGCAGGTGAAGTGACATTCTTTATGTTGCGGGTAACCGTAATGCGATAAAAGCGTGTCGCGCTACGCCAACGGGGATGCCGCGCTGGCGATGGATTCCTCAAGCAGACCCAGGCCGTATTGCATGCGGTTTCGTTGTGATGTGATTTCTTTGGGCATCGCCAATGAAACCAAGTGTTGAGCTATTTCAGCCGCCTGCACGCGAATTTCGGGCACGGCGACGCTTTCAAAGAGCGGCCCTCGCCGGCATGGTCCCAATGTAAA
>PKXT01000351.1 GCA_003133505.1 Acidobacteriota bacterium | reverse complement strand
CAAAATCGCCTGTTGGCACGCGTAGGGGAAGAAACGAGGAAACATGCCATGAAACCCACAGCCGCTTTGCCGCCGTCACGAATTGCCATCGGGCCTAGCTGGAGAGAGGCGTTAAGAGGATTCCGAAGCCCACGAAGTTGGCCACACGCCGCGCACGGGCCGCCCACGTGCGATTTTATGCTGCAAGGTTGGCCTAGATAGCCAAAGATCACTGGCCGCGCTTGCCCATCTGAGGCTAGAGGCTCACCAGGGTTGCGGCACGGCCTTCAAGATGAAAATCGTCGGCCCGCACGCGCCGGTGGCGCTTTACAATTTTTGCTCAGTAGCAGGTTGTACGGATGGCGACGGACCCTATGGGGGGCTGGCCCTGGGCCCGGCTGGGAACTCCTTCCTCTACGGGACAACGTCCCTGGGCGGGGCCAACCTCGATGGCACGACGTACGACGCGAAGTGAACTGAGTCCGTAGATTCTGCGTCCCTTCCCACAAGCATGGATGGGGAGGGGCCAACGCCCTCGGCGTCCCGCCGCGATAGCGCGAGGAGCGTAGCGACGAAAGCGCTGAGGTGGCGGGCCGTGCTTGGCCCGAAGACTGCCTAGACGTACGCCCCTGTCCCCTCGGAGACAGCCAATCCCCCCCAATGAAGTGGCCACGCCCCAATACCCCGAGGATCAGTGATCGCGAGGGGAATGCGGTCTTCGAATGGGTTCGCAACTAAGTATCGCAATTATGTTGACTTCGTCTGTGAGCGGTACTACCTTTACGCCGGCATCGGATGACTAAACACGGGCATCGAGTGAAATCATCATCGCCCGGCCATATCGCCGGCCTTCCACCGCTCTATCCATAATCGAGTCATGAGGGAGTAGGAACAGCTCGTAAATCAGAAAGGAGAATCTCGAGAAGAAAAAAGCACTTCCCACACTTGCCATTGCAGCTCTGGCGCTCAGTACGGTCAGCTTTGCGCAAGCCCCAGCAACTCCGAACTACTTCTTTACGAATAATGATATTCCGGCGTCCACCGCCCCTGCGGCGAACGTGATTAACTCAAGCAGAAGCAATATCAAGAATAACCTCGTGCTGAAAACGGGCGGACATGGATTGGGCACCGGCTATTTCGCGGACCCGCGCGTGGCGATTGAGAACAATGGCAGTTGCCTGTTCGTCTCCGACGCGGGATCAAATGACATTGCCGCCTTCGCGGCGACGTCGGAAAATCCCCTGGCCTTCAACCCCACTCCCACCAGGTACCCTTCGGGTGGGGACGGGTCAGATTACGGGATCGGCTTGGCCATAACCCCGAACGGCAAGACGCTTTTTGCGACCCTCGATGAGTTGGAGGAAGTCGCAATTTTCACGATTGGCCCGGGCTGTATTCTACATCCAACCATCCCAATTCCAGTGAATGATGTTGTTGGGCCTATCGCTGTTTCGAGCGATGGCAAGGTGCTGATCGTTCCCGGACCGAACAATTCCTTCGTGGACGCTTTCGCGATTAACTCGACGGGCGGCCTCACTCTGATTAACACGGTGTCCCTGAACTCAGTTTCAAGCTGTTCCGTGGTGGGCTGCTTCCCAACAGGCACCGACATCAGTAACGTGAGCGGTGGCAATGCTACGGTCGTTCTGGGCAACGGAACCGTGTCCGGACCTTACTACATCACCTGCAGCCTCAACACAACGGTGGGACTTTCCAATTGCGTCAACAATAACCTGACTGGTACGTCGCTCGCTAACATTGAGAACCCATGGTTTAGCTCCGCAGGTGCTACAGGTAACGGTTTTATATATTTTGGCGCGAGCGGCGATGGCTCGGGCTATCCAGCGGGCGTCGCAGTCAACCAAGTCACCGCGGGCGTCATTAATCCAGCGTCCATCACTTCATATGTCAACATCGCGGGAGAATTTTGCAGTAATGTGCAGAGTACCGGGCACGCGGCGACTCAGGGAGCGGAATTTCTGTGGCAGAGCTGTTCTGGCTCAAACGAAGACAACACCACGTACGAATACTCGGTATCTACTGCCGGAGGAGGTTCGATTACTCTGTTCAAGTCCTACCCCAATCCTCAGGCCCAGGGCAACACTTTTGTTCTGTCCCTAATCGCTTACCCTAAGCGATAGGTTAGGTCACCATAACCGCAACAGACGTGAAATAGGGGCGCGGCCATCGGGCTGCGCCTTTTTTTTGTCGCGCGCGACGTGTAGCGACGAAAACGGTGCTGTGGCGCGGCTCGCCGGATCTGTCCCGAAGCGACCGCGTAGTAGCGGTTCTATAAAAAAGACGTGCGATTCTTCGAATAACGAACCCGATTGAGGGAAATATCGTTGTGTTGTTAGCAAGTGAAGATGTCCGGTATTGGTAGCAAATGAAATGTCCGGTTAGGTTCAAAGGTCAGACCGCCGCCGAAGCTGTGGGAAAGCGGGAATCCCGAGGTTTGGGCGGGATTTCCAAGCGAGGGGGGGACCAGCTCTCTCGCGGCGACCTTGCGGGCCCTGTCCCCGTCGGAGTGGAAGAGGTTACTGGTGACGTTGCCGCCGCACCAGATCNNCGGGCAAAATCGCCTGTTGGCATGCGTAGGGGAAGAAACGAGGAAACATGCCACAAAACGCACAGCCACTTGGCCACCGTCCCATCGTGCGAAACAGGGAAAAGCGGGCATCACGAATTGCCATCGAGCCTACCCGCAGGGACGTCCGGAGGGACTCTGACGCCCACGACGTTGGCCACCCTTTGCGCGCGGGCCGCCCTGGGGACGACGATCTTCCACCCGGTGGGCTGGCCTCATTTGACAAGTCCGCGCTGTAAATACCGGCGACTCGTGCGAAAGCGCGGAGATGACCGATGATCTCCGAAATGGCTGGATTGGCGAAGCACCAAGCCCGAATGCAGATGGAAGATTCATTGCGGATGGGACATGCCACTTCCAATGATGTGCAAGCTTTCTACAGGAAAGGCCAGCTATCGCAGCAGGCCGCTATGGACATCGTTGCCAATGGCAAGGAAAAGTCCCTAGAGGCTCGCTTCGAACGCCTCGGCATGAAGGACGCTCTCAGCGCCTATGGTCACCACGTCCAAAGAGCAAGCAGACTTGCCACGGGCGCAGATGAAGAAACGTGCTCCGTTCCTGAGAGATATGTACAACACCCATTCGTGTTCGGAAATACAAACGGACCCGATGATTCACAGGCTCTTGACGTTCGTTCCGCCACAGCAATAAGCATTTAGCTTTGCGGTGGGGCTGCAATCCGCCGTTGCCGGTCGGCTATGCCCGTATGCCCCAGGGCCAGCAATTGCAGCGAGGTAGGCTCCGGCGAATATACCGATGCCGAGTCGTCGCTCTCACCCCGATCACCCGCACGAATCGGTTTGTTTGGTTCTGTCTCGTATGCCCATCCAGAGAATCGGGCAGTGAACGGACTTAGTTTTTCCCCCACCCTGCGAAAGCCAATCCAGCCGTAATGCACCTGACCATTGATTAGGAACTTGACTCCCAGAAATCGATCAGCGACGTTAATCCACGAGCCATGCGTACCGGCGCAGCTCGGCGCCGTGCAAACCAGCACCATATATCCGCTATTCGCAAACACATCGCCGGGCCCAATGTTAGCCCCTGCCATCAATGCTGCCTGACCACGGTTCAACCCCTTTTCTATCTGGTTTGAAGGCTGAAGACCGAGCGCGTCCAAAAAGTGGTTGCAATAGCCATTTGACATCGAACCACACCAACCACTCTCGGATACACCGAAATCGAAATCGATATTGCCGTCATTGTTTAAATCGATTTGTATAGTGCTGCTCCTATACACAATATTGGTTCGGGTGAAGACAACCTTGGCCTGCGCGATTGAAGCGCCCGCAAGGGCCGTCCCTGCCGCTAGGACGTATAACAGCATTCGCCGCTCCAAAACCTCATCCAGCAAGCTCATGCCCTTCCTATTTTGCCTCACGCGTTTTTCCTCCGGCATTCCTGCAATCGTTGTTCTACAACTGCAATATCGTTGCGCTATATTGTGACGCTGTCAATTCCTTTTTATTGACCGTTGCCCCCGAACCGGGATAACGTAATTCCCGTTGTCCATTTCATTCAACGGGGAGATCAATGCCAGATATTCTTGCAATGCTGACGCATGAAAGAGACAAGCTGAATCGTGCAATCGAAGCCC
>PKXT01000114.1 GCA_003133505.1 Acidobacteriota bacterium | reverse complement strand
ATCCGTGAATCGGCTGCGAGCGGTTGAACTGTTGCACCACTGTAAGGTCGGTGGGTGTTCCGGCTGCCTGGACGCCGTCGGCCGTGACCGCGGTTTGGTCGCTGAAGAAGTCCCAGCGATGCAGCAGCGTGAGCTTGAATCCGGCGAACTCCAGGTCCGCGCCCACGCGGTATTCGTTCCACAAACGCCGCACATCGGTGAAGATCGGGTAGGCTGACCCGGCGACGTTGAACTCCTGCGCGGTGGAAAGCGCGGGGCCGTCTTCGGCATTGCGGCTGTAACCCAGGTGGAACTGGATGTGGCCCTGCGGCAGCAACGTGAGGTCGTGATCCTGCATGTGGCGATTGGTGTCGGCCAGGTGCAAGCCGCCCGCCACCGTCAAACCCGGATTGAAATAGTCGCTCGACCGCCAAGTCATGTCGTAGCGATACAGGCCATTCTTCTGCACGCGCAGCATCACGGATTCGTAAGGATCGTTGCCCAGCCCGGTGGTGTTGAGCAGAAGCTCGTCGAAGTAGTGGCCGTGGCCGTCTTTCGATTCGAGGGCGAAGCTGCTGCCCAGCAGCCGCAGGCCGTTGCCGTAGTTGGCGTCGCTGCGATATTCGCCCAGGTCGCCGCCTACCAGGCGGAAGCGGTAGCCGAATTCGTAGGATTGCGTCAGATTGTAATCGCCCCAGGTTTCGCCGCGCGGCGAGCCCACCTGGTCGGGCGTGGGGGCCACCACTTGCTGTGCTTGGAGAGCGCCGAACACCGCGAGAGTCAAAAGGGTTCGTTTCAGCATGGCGGTTATCTCAGGAAATACTGGTCGGCGTTCGATCCGTGCAGCCTCACATGGCAGGTGGTGCACTTCTGGTACTTGGGATCGAGCAGATTGTGCCGTGACGTTTGCAGGTCGACCCCCAGGTTGCGCGTTCCCGAGCCGCCGGCGTTGTGGCATTGCAGGCAAAGGGTCAATACCACCGGCCGCGCCAGCAGTTTGGCGTTCGTGGAACCGTGCGGGCTATGGCAGATCTGGCAGCCTTCCACGGCCACCGACGGATGCTCGTAAACGAATGGCCCGCGCTTATCCACGTGGCACTTGAGGCACGGCGATTGGTTGCCCAGCGCCTGCTCCACCATGTGGGACCGCTGGCCCATCCCCCAGGTGGCGGCGAACGAGCCGTGCGGGTTGTGGCAGTCGGAGCACTGCATGAAGCCTTCATTCACGCGGTGCCGGGAAGGCATTTCGAACTGCGCGCGGATGCCCGCGTGGCAACCGTAACAGAGGTCGGACTCCTTTTTGGCCAGCAGTTGTTTGGTGGAGGCCGGATGGTGGATGGAATGGCAACTGGTGCAGGCGATGCCGTTCTGGGTGTGCTCGGAGCGGCGGATATTGGCTTTATCGAAATTGTTCTCGTGGCAGGTGAGACAGGCCTCGATGGCCTGTTTGGGCTGCATCAGCGAGAATGCGCGGGGAATAGTGGTCTTGCCGCCGCTGGCTGCGACGTGGGCCTGCCCCGGGCCGTGGCAGCTTTCGCACCCCGTACGTTCCGGCGGTTCCATGCCGGAGGCGACGCTTTTGTAATGCGGATTCTTATAGAAATTCTGCCAGACATCGGCGTGGCAGGTCTTGCAGGCGTTGCTGCCCACAAAGGCGGATCCGGAGGGCACAGCGGGTGGTGGGGCAGTCTGGCTCTGCGCCATCACGGCGAGGACAGGGAAGAACGCGAAAGCGGCAACCGGGCGAGCCATACTCCGAATGATACTGGACATGGACCCGCCAGTTCGGGGAAGTGGGTCAGAATTTACGTTGGCAAAATGAGGTGTGGCAATTTACGAAGCGGCGGACTCACTGATAACGCTCCCCAGCCGTGGCGCCCGGACGCCAGCAAAATGCCCGTGGTGATCTCCGCGCCGCCGTTCGCGATTGTCTACCGTGCCCGTGGCGACGCCATCGAAATCACCCGCATCCTGCACGGCGCGAAAGCGGCCCTAGCCCGCGCGGGCATCGGGTTCGCTGGGCTGGAAACTCTTCAAATACTCCCGAATCTCGTCACGGACACGCCGGAATCGAGCGAGCCGCTCCTCTTCGGAACCTTGCAAGGCGGCCGGGTCTTCAAAGTTGCGATGGATGGTAACCGTTTTACCCGGAAAAATCGGGCAGCTCTCTTTGGCGTTGTCGCAGACGGTCAGGACGTAGTCCAAGTGCTGGCCGGTGAATTCATCGACGCTCTTGGAACGGTGACCGGCAATGTCGATGCCCAGTTCCTTCATGGCGGTAATGGCTTCGGGCCGGACGTGGCTTGGCTTGGTTCCGGCGCTGAACACCTCGAAGCGATCCCCGGCATCGTGACGCAACAGGCCTTCGGCCATCTGGCTCCGGGCTGAATTCCCGGTACAGAGAATGAGGATTCTTTTCTTAGCGGGCATGGATGGTTTCTTTCCGAGTGTGGGCAACGACGACATTGGCAGCGTCCTTTGGAAGCGATGGCGCCAGCCACCGGAAAAGCGGCGTTGCAGCCATCGCCCCGGCGAGTTGCGCGGCGATGAACCCCGGTGCGACGGCTGGGCGAATTCCCGCGAACGTGTCCGACGCGGTGCGGGCCCGCGTGACCGCCGAGTTGGCGAACGAAGTCGAGGACGTGAACCAATAGGCTCCGGTGATGTAAGCACCGACCGCGAACGGCACCGCGGAAGAGCGCAGCCGGGCGCAGCCCCAGATGATCGAGAGCAGCCCGAAGGTCGCAACAAACTCGCTGAAGAGTTGGGCGCCACCCGCGCGCACATGCCGCGATGCGAAAAATATCGGCTCACCGAACATCAGGTGCGCCGCCGCAACCCCGGCGAACGCGCCGATGATTTGTGCCGCAACATAAACCGGCGCCTCGCGCCAAGCCAAACCGCCTTGGGAGGCATCGGCCAGCGTGACCGCGGGATTAAAATGCGCTCCCGAAATGGGACCGAAAGTGAGGATCAATGCGATCAGCGCCGCGCCGGTCGCGACCGTATTTGCTAAAAGAGCTATCGCGACGTTTCCGCCGGCCAGGCGTTCGCCCATAATGCCGGAGCCGATGATAGCGGCCAGCAGGAAGGCCGTCCCCAGTGCCTCAGCTACAGCACGCCGGGCCACAACATTCCTTCGGGGTCGGTTTCAGCGCGTGAATAAAAGCGCTCATAAACTTGTTTTGCACCAGCGGCGCAATCGCGTCCACGTTCAGGCCTGCGCCGGTCAAATACTGCCGTGCGTCCTCGATGCTGTAAACGCGGGTTGGTTCAATGTCGATTGAATCAAAACCCGCTTGAGTCAGTTTCCCGATATATTCATGATCCTGGAGTGCTCCAGCAATGCATCCCACCCACATTTCCATGCTTCGCCGCACCTCGGCGGGAACANNTCGGGAACATCGCCGCGAACCACCACGTCGGAAACGGCGAAGCGACCGCCGGGCTTGAGAACACGGAACGCCTCGCGCAGCACGAGGTCTTTGTCCGCGGAAAGATTAATCACGCAGTTGGAAATGACCACATCGACGGAATTGTCAGGCAGAGGAATATTTTCGATTTCGCCCTTGAGAAATTCCACGTTCTCAATCCCGGCCTTGCGCTGGTTTTCTCGGGCGAGGGCCAGCATTTCATCGGTCATATCGAGACCATAGGCCTTGCCGCCAGGCCCGACCCGCCTTGCGGAAAGGAGCACGTCAATGCCGCCTCCGGAGCCCAGATCGAGCACCGTTTCACCGGGATTCAGGCGGGCCAACGCAGTCGGGTTTCCGCAACCCAGGGACGCCTTGACCACTTCCTCCGGTAGGCCGGTCGTCTCATTCGCTGCGTAGAGATTCGAAGTGATGGGATCGCACCCTTCGAGCGCGGGCGCAGCACCACAACACGAGCTTCCTCCAGTAGCCACGCGTAAAGCCGCTTGGCCATATTTCTCTTTCACGACCTCTTTGATTTCCACGCTTTTCTCCTATTGGTGGTCGCTGACAAATTGGACGACGCGCTGGCGGAGTTGGTCGCGGACCCGCCTCGCCGCTGCGCGCTGCTCGGCTGCGCCGGCCGGATTTTCCACGTCCCACTGATCCGCCAAATGGCTCCTGAAAGAATTGGGTACGAGGGCTCCTTTTGCCGGTTGCATAATGAAATGACGTACGCGAATCGCTCGCCCAGAAATTGGCTCACTTTCTTCGTTTTCTGACCGGAAATATCGATACCCAGTTCGCTCATAGCCTCGACTGCCTCGGGATTAAGCTGGGCAGCCTCACCTCCAGCGCTGATAGCGTCAAAGCGATCACCCGCCAACTCGCGAAGGAACGCTTCGGCCATTTGCGTCCTGCATGAATTCCCGGAGCACAGAAACAGCACTTTCGACCTGATCATGTGGGGGTTGCCTCTACTTGCAAAGAGTGAAGATTGCCTTCGGATTGACGGCCTTGTTCCGAGTGCAGCACTCGGCATAAAGGAATCCGAGCAGTTCCTGCAGGGCGTCGGCGTTGGCGGCGTACCAAAGAAAAGTGCTATCGCGCCGGACATTCACCAGGGATTCGTTCTTTAGTTTTTCCAGATGGTGAGAAAGCGTTGAATTAGGAATACCCAATTCACTCTGAATCTCGCCGACTACCAGGCCCTCTGGATGAGCAGAGAGCAAGAGTTGCATGATACGGAGACGCGGCTCTGTTCCCATGGCCGCAAGCATATCGGCATAGCGGGCGACTTGTTCAGAGTCCTTCTTTGATTTCGAATCGATGGGCATATTTCGATAATAGCAGAACTATAGAAAGTTTCAAGAGGCCAGTCTCTTCTCAGTGAATATGCCAGCAACGCGAGGCGGTTCAGGTCCCTCGAATGCCCCTTTTCAATTTGACCCCATTTCCCGATTTGCTTGAAGCGTTCCACTCTTGAGCGTGCGTTCTTTCATCAACGCGAAGAAGACCGGCACGAGTATCAGCACATGAATTGTGGACGTAATCATGCCGCCGACGATGGGTGCGGCGATGGGCTTCATTACATCAGCACCGATCCCTGACTCCCAAAGAATCGGAATCAGACTCGCGAGGACTGCGCACACCGTCATCAGTTTTGGCCGCAGGCGTTGGACTGCGCCGTCCATCACGGCTGCCTGGATGTCTTCATGGCGTAGGGGCACGCCGGTGGCGAGGCGGCGGTCGAGGGCCTCGTGCAGGTACACGACCATCACCACGCCAGTCTCGACAGCGATGCCGAACAAAGCAATGTATCCAACCCACACGGCAACGCTGAAGTTGTATCCCAACAGCCATTGCAGGATCAGGCCTCCGGTCATTGCAAAGAATGTGGGGAAAATGAGCACCATCGCTTCGGTGACTGAATGAAACACCATGTAAAGCAGCAGGAAAATCACAAAGAACACGATGGGGAGGATAATTTTCAGGCGCTCTTTCGCCCGCGTTTCAAATTCGTATTCGCCCGACCATTGATACGTATACCCCGCGGGAAGCGACAACTTTTGCTTGAGCAGATTTGACGCTTGCTGGACGAATCCGCCGTAGTCCTTGGTATTGAGGTCAATGTAGACGTATCCGGTCAGCAGGCCATCTTCATCCCG
>PKXT01000289.1:3836-4750 GCA_003133505.1 Acidobacteriota bacterium | reverse complement strand
AAAATCGGTTCAGACTGGTCAGACAGCACAGCTACCCTGGGCACGCGCAGGCAGACTAAGCGGGTGCTGGCTTTTCGCCCTTGGCCATTCCCGGGATCGGCCTGGCCTGTGGTCGCAACGCGGGCTGAGGCTCGCGGCTGGGCACTGGTGGCGCGGAGGGAGGGGGAGGCAGCGGCTTATCCGGCAAAGTCTTGCCTTCCAACAACAAATTAATCTCGCTCGCTTCCAGGACTTCGCGATCCAGTAAAGCCTGGGCGATGCGTTCCAAAACGGCGCGATTCGTTTCCAAAATATTCCGCGCACGATTGTAGGAATTGGTCACCATGCCATGCACTTCGCGGTCAATGCGGATCGCGGTGTCTTCGGAATAGTCGCGGTGTTGAGCAATCTCGCGGCNNCCCATTCGCAAACCATCTGGCGCGCGATTTCCGTTGCTCGCTCGATATCGTTCCCGGCGCCCGTGGTGAGATGGTTGAGGAAAATTTCTTCAGCAGCCCTGCCACCCATCAGCACGGTGAGCTGCGTTTCCAAAAAGTCCTTCGTATATGTGTGCTTATCATCAATGGGAAGCTGCATGGTAACTCCCAACGCCATGCCACGCGGAATGATAGTCACCTTGTGCAGCGGGTCGGCTCCTGGACTCAACGCTGCTACTAGGGCGTGCCCGGCCTCATGAAAAGCGGTGTTGCGCTTTTCTTCTTCGGAAAGGATCAGCGAACGTCGTTCCGCGCCCATTAGGACTTTGTCCTTGGACATCTCAAAGTCCACCATGAGCACAACCTTGCGATTCTGGCGAGCAGCCCAAAGAGCGCCCTCGTTAACCAAGTTGGCCAGATCCGCACCTGAAAATCCCGGCGTTCCGCGCGCCAAAACAGAAAGATCCACATCATCACCAAGAGGTACTTTGCGGGAAT
>PKXT01000289.1:0-3756 GCA_003133505.1 Acidobacteriota bacterium | reverse complement strand
GTCTGCTCGCGCTCATCGTGTCCGCCGCCCAGGCCCGCGCCCCGGTGACGACCAACGGCGTCAATTTCATCTATAAAAATAATGCATGGCGCGTTCTTCTTTCCCTGTTCAAAAAGATCGCGCACCCGGCTGGCGCCCACGCCCACAAACATCTCCACGAAATCCGAGCCCGAAATTGAAAAGAAAGGAACGTTAGCTTCACCCGCAATACCCCGTGCCAGCAAAGTCTTGCCCGTGCCCGGCGGCCCAACGAGCAGAACGCCCTTGGGGATACGGCCGCCGAGTTTTTGGAATTTCTGGGGGTCACGAAGAAAATCAATGATTTCCTGGAGTTCTTCCTTCGCTTCTTCAATGCCCGCCACGTCTTTAAATGTCGCTTTTTTCTGTTGCGCGGTCAGCAAGCGGGCTTTTGACTTTCCAAAGCTTAAAGCTTTATTTCCACCAGCCTGCATTTGCCGGGCCATGAAAATCCAAAACGCAATCACCAGGATCAATGGCGCCGCAGTCATTAGAAAGCTCACCCAGTCAGCCCTGGTTACCTCCTTGATATTCAGCCGCACACCTTTGTCTTCGAGTTGCTTGGTAAGGTCAGGCAGGTTGGGCAGCGGAACAGTTACTCCACGAAATTTCGTCCCGCCTGGTTCGCGCAGTTCTCCCTGAACTTCGGCGCTGATCTGGCCCAGGTAAATCGTCACGTCGCTGACGTTGCCGCGTTGCACTTGAGTTTGAAAGTCCGTATAAGTAAGTTCCTGCTCGTGCGAAGTCTGTCCTCCCGTCGAGGCCATCTTCCACAGAACTACCGCGAGCAAAATCATTAGAAGCCAGAAGAGAATTGTGCGAACTGTCGAATTCACCTTTGTATCCTTCCCCCGCCGCACAGCGGCACAACGCCTGCTGTCACTTGGATGCCATTAGCCATCGAATGTATGCAGCATCTCATATCTCCACGGCCCTGATAACCAGCGCAGTTCGTGTACCAGACCCCGCCATCATGTTTTGCGCCAGCGGCAAACCGCGAACCCACACTATCTCGCCGCCACTGGTTAGGACGGGCCACCCTCGGCGAACTCTTTGCGGGATTCGCCGGGCCATCAGCAACCGGGCCACTTTCAGGGAACGTTTCCCACCAATAGGCCAATAGGCATCGCCGGGATGCCAATTACGCAAAACAAGCGTGGAATGCAGGCGGGCTGGGTCCAACGCTTCCAGACTCTCACTAGTTTCTCGCGCATTCATAGGCCAGTCAAATACTTTCAAACAACAACATGCCCCGATTTCCGGGACGTTGACGTTAATCGAGCCCGCCGCCGGAAGATGAATCTGATATTCATATGTCGCAGGCTGCTCCCAAACGCCGCCAGGCACGCTTTTTCCGGGTCGCCGGGAAAAGACCAACCGGTCAAATTCTCTTGTGATTTGAAGGCCATTGGGGAGGTCCAGACGCTGGCCACTACTCCCTGTTGCCGCAAGGTCCATCACTTGTTCGACATGTCGGGCAGCCGGAAAGTTCCCATTGCCACAAACCCCCTCTGCAATTCGCCGAATCAGTCGGCGTGCGAGTGCCTGTTGAGCCGCCATTGGCCATTTAATGCCCCCTGCGTCCGGGATCCCGTTCAAAATATTCCAGGTGTCCACTTCCCACTGATTTTGCGATCTCCGCACCAGTTGTCCGAAGCGATCATCCACGAGCGCTCCCCATAGCGTTTCTTCCCCTTGGGACTGGCGCGCCAGTTCCGCCAAGTGAATGGCAATAGATGGGGAATATTCCGCTTCCATTTTAGGAAGCAGGCCATGACGGATACGTGCCCGCAGCCGGCGGCAGTCCTGATTCGAAGAATCTTCGCGCCATGCAACGCCCCGCTGTCTCAGGTATGTTCTCACCTCAGCCCGGCGGATATTCAGCAATGGACGGACCACGCAGCCGCGAGCGGAATGGATGGCGGTCAGGCCCCGGAGCCCTGTTCCGCGGCAAAGACGCGCTAGAACGGTTTCGGCCTGATCGTCCAAAGTATGGCCAGTCGCGATGCGGGCCGCGCCATTTTTCATCACCACCCGTTCGAAAAATGCGTAGCGCAAACGCCGCCCCGCGTCTTCCAAATTCCAGTGCTCATGGCGAGCCTTTGCCGCAACATCCATCCGTTCGCAAAAGAAACATAAGCCCAGCCTTTGCGACCATTCCGCTACAAATGCCTCGTCGGCGTCTGAATCAGCCCCTCGAAGCTGATGATTGAAATGCACAACCGCAAGGCGAATTCCAAGCTTTTCGCGCAGTGCATTGTATAGCAGCAACAGGCCGATGGAATCGCCACCACCGGAAACCGCAATTCCCAAACAATCGCCAGGCCTCACAAAACAATGTCGCCGACCGGAGGCTAGAACTTTGTCTTCGAGGGGAAATTTCAGCTTGGACACAGCGTCAATCATACGCCAACGAGGTAAACGCGGGCCGATGCTAAAAACCAGGGAACGGGTTCTCCGGCGTTGGAAGCAGCCCTGGCAGTCGAATCAAAACATCGGCCGGCAATGTCGCGGCCACTGCGCGATGCGGCTAATGCCCGAGCAAGGAACGGCTGTGCTGAATGCGTCGTTCCAGAGCGACCGCCGCGAAATGAGAGCAACCTATTCGCTCATCTTCAAGCCAACGCGAAACCATCGAGATGGGATTGAATATTGTGCGGCCGAAACTAACCAACTCGTAATACGCGCCCACAGTTTGTATTCCAAACCGGTCATCGCCACGCGCGGGGCACAGCCCGGCCAATTGCCGCAGTCTGGGAAATTCCTCGCTGCCAATATCTTTGCTGTGCGGCTCCGCCAGATTGAGAACTTGATCCGAAACGCCAAGTTTGCTATATGAGGTCACCAACGACCGAGCGTAAGAAATAAAAAACTGCAAAAGTGCGGCCACTGAAGCCAGACAAATCAATATGGTTATCATCGGCTTTCGGCGGCTAGCTCGGAAGGGGCCAGCCGCGCCTCCTCGGGGATTCTTGTAAATGTGTATGCCCACGACGCCGGGAGCCAGAGACTTACCAGAGGCGGAAGCGCGTGCAGCAGTAATTCAAATCTGGGTACCATGTTACGAAGCGCATATACAACCGCAAGGGCGCTGAAATATATGCCCATAGCTAAAACCAATTGGACCAGCCGCGCCCGCGTCTCCCGAAGTTTCAAGACCACGACCCATAGTCCGTAGGTGAGGACCGCGCCCACAAAATAAAGATTCTGGGAGATTTCCAGGGCGAATTTCCCCGACAGAAAGCCGGCATCATGCCGCACAACCAGATATGAAAATCCCGCTACGCCAACAAGCAGAAGAACGGTTGCGATGCGAACATCCGTGCTGGCGCCCAGCTCTTGGAAAACGTGGGAATATAAGCCCATGACGACCAGGTATAACAGGACCGTTAGCACACATTCGCTGTAATAATATGTATAGCGATACTGCGACGAAGTGAAACCAAAATCCCGGAGCACAATGAAATGGACGATGGTCGTGATTGCCGTCGCTGCCACATACGCTTGAAGAGAAAAATATCGAAAGGATTCCTTGCGCGCTAAAAGACACACAACTATGTAGACCTGGATGATCAGGCCTGCACCCCATATTACATAATTGAACGGGCCTAACATTGCATGAAAAGTATATAACACAACCCGGCCCGCGCTACGGAAATTTAGCGAAGTGCTCTATCGAACACTAGTCGGTTCCGGGGGAACCGGAGAGGTCGCCTCTGCCAGAGTCACCGGAGGTTC